>JBGSMY010000342.1:0-24906 GCA_041739975.1 Pirellulaceae bacterium | reverse complement strand
AGGCATTGGCTCGACGTCGCCCATTATGGCGATACACACGGCTACGACAAAGATCAACCGCGACCCAACGCCTGGCCCTATCGCGACTATATCATCCGAAGTTTTAACGATGATAAGCCTTACAGTCGCTTTGTTCTTGAGCAATTGGCCGGCGATGTTATGTGGCCGAATACTCGCGATGGCATTGAAGCCACAGGGTTTATTGCGGCAGGTCCGTGGGACCTAATCGGTCATGCAGAAGTACCGGAATCCAAACTCGATGGCAAAGTTGCTAGAAACCTCGACCGCGACGACATGGTCACCTCAACCATGAATACGTTTGCCAGTATGACGGTTCAGTGCGCACGCTGCCACAACCACAAATTTGATCCGGTAACTCAAGAACATTATTACAGTCTGCAAGCCGTATTTGCTGCACTCGATCGCACGGATCGTGTCTATGACGCTGACGGGTCCCTATCGCTTCAGCGTCGCGAACTCAGCGAAAAAATCAATGTGTTAAAATCTCGTCAAACAGAATTAGAATTGTTAGTCAAAGTACAAGGAGGCAATGAACTTGCTGCCATTGATCAACAAATCCATGAAGTTGAACAAATTCAATCAACGGGCGAACATCCTGCTTACGGCTATCACAGCGAAATCGCACCCGCGGATAACGTTCGAAAATGGGTTCTAGTCGATTTAGAGACTGCACAAATCGCTCAGAAAATTGTTCTGAGGGCTTGTCGCGATAATTTTGCCGGCATTGGAGAAGGGTTTGGATTTCCAATCCGATTTCGAATAGAAACGGCTGCTGATGCCAATTTTACAACCGATGTGGTAATCGTCGTCGACCAATCGCAATTGGATTTCGAAAATCCAAAATTAAAGCCCGTCGAATTTACGATGCCGTCCTCGGAGCCGTTTCGGTATCTGCGGATCACGGCGACTAAACTAGCCGAGCGCTCGAATGATTTTATTTTTGCCCTGGGAGAACTTGCCATTTTGGACGCTGAGGGTATCAACCTAGCCCATAATCGCCAAGTCTCGGCGCTTGACACAATAGAAATGCCGCCGCGCTGGCAAAAATCGAATTTGGTCGACGGCATTTTTGTCAGTCGTGAGCCCAATGAAAAACTCATTTTGCAATTGACTGAGCTCCGTCAACGGCGTCAACAATTGCTGGATCAAAAACTCTCAACAGAACTTCGAACGCAGGTTTCACAAGTCGCCGACGATTTAAAACAAGTGACCGATGAAATGGCTGCGATGCCGCCACCCGCAAAGGTTTATTGTGGCGCCGTGCACTCGGGCAGCGGCTCATTTGTGGGTACGGGACCCCATGGTGGTCGCCCGCGCGAGATCCGCATTCTTGGTCGTGGCGATATCCAGTCGCCTGGAAAGCTCGTTTCAGCCGGAACAGTGCCAATCATTCCCGGCTATGACTGGCGTTTTCAACTACCAGACAGTCATGCGGAGTCAGATCGACGAGTGGCCTTAGCCCAATGGCTCGTTCGGCGCGATAACCCGCTCACGTGGCGGTCGATTGTGAATCGCATTTGGCTGTATCATTTTGGGCGCGGGATTGTCGAATCCGCGAATGATTTTGGCCGCATGGGCGAATTGCCGACCCATCCGGAATTGCTGGATTGGTTGGCCGCTGATTTTCGCGATGGGCCGCAAACTCTGAAAGCCCTACACCGAAAGATTGTGACCAGCAATACCTACCTTCAAGCGTCGTTTGACCGGCCTAACGAATTAGATCGCGATGCGGACAACCGATTCTATTGGAAAATGAATCGTCAGTTGTTAGATGCCGAGTCGATTCGCGATGCAACACTCCAGGTTAGTGGCAAACTCAACGTGCAATTGTATGGACAGCCGTTTCAAGATTTTGTCATCGAGCGTCCTGAGCACTCGCCGCATTACGAGTATCATTTGCACGATCCCAATGACCCGGCGTCACATCGCCGTTCAATCTATCGGTTCATCGTGCGTTCGCAGCAGCAACCATTTATGCAGACGCTTGACTGTGCTGACCCGTCCGAATCGGTGGCCAAACGCACCACGACATTGACCTCACTCCAAGCGTTAACATTGATGAATAACCAATTCATGATTGCAATGTCGCAACATTTTTCGCAGCGTGCCATCAATCAAACTGAAGTGCAGTCGGAGCAGCTACGTTTCATGTGGCGTCAGGCGTTGGGACGCGATCCTACCGACGACGAGTTGGATGAATTGACTAAGTTGGCCGAACAATTTGGTCTGCCTTATGTGGCCCGCGCGATTCTTAATCTCAATGAATTTGTGTTTGTGGACTAAGGCCAACCGTCGATATCAAGGTTGTTTCATGGCTCAAACTAGAAAGTACTCGGTGAACGGAATTTTAAAAACAAAGTGTTTCCAAAAATATCTTTGGCGTGGTGTGGTTTTAGTTGTCTTGGGGTATTGCTTGGCAGATGTTCAAGCACAACCGAGTTATACCAAGCAGAAACTTACGGCATCGTTTTATTGCGAGGGCGCCTATTTTGGCGACTTTAATCGCGACGGAAGTATGGACATCGTCTCGGGTCCTTTTTGGTATGCTGGTCCGGAATTTACTACGAAAGCAGAAATACATGCCGTCGTCGAATATGACCCACACGGGTACTCGGAGAATTTCCTGACGTACACCGACGATTTCAACGCCGATGGCTGGATTGACGTACTGTATGTCCCATGGCCTGGCAAAGATGCGGTTTGGTATGAAAACCCGAAAGGTGAGTCGCGACATTGGACGGCACACCGCGCGCTTGCAAATGTGGGTAATGAGTCGCCCGCTTGGACAGATATTAATGGCGATGGTCGCGATGACTTGGTTTTCAACATCGATGGCTATTTGGGTTTCGCGACGTGGGATCCGAAAACACCAGACGCGATGTGGACCTTTCACCGCGTCAGTGATCAACGAGAGACCTATCAGCGTTATACCCATGGACTGGGCTGCGGTGACATCAATCGAGATGGCAAGCTCGATATCGTTGAGGCCGCGGGGTGGTGGGAGCAGCCGCAGACATTGAACGATCAAACGTGGATCTGGCATTCCTATCAATTTGCAGAAGCCGGCGCTCAGATGCTGGTCTATGACATCGATGGTGATGGGCTTGACGATGTCGCAACCGCTTGGCATTGCCATCTTTATGGGCTAGTGTGGCATCAACAAGTTCGCGATAATTTAGCCCAAATCGAGTTCAAGAAACATACCGTCTTGAGTCCTTCGCCAACCCCAGAGTCCGATGACTTTCGAATCAGTCAAATGCATGCTCAAACTTTGGCCGACATCAATGGCGACGGACTGCTAGACATTGTTACCGGCAAGCGATTTTGGGCACATGGCCCCAATGGCGACGCTGAGCCGGGTGCTCCAGCCGTTCTGTATTGGTTTGAGTTAACTCGTGACGCGGAAGGCACTGTCAAGTTTGTGCCCCACCGTATCGACGATGACTCCGGCGTTGGAACTCAAGTCACATCCGTAGACCTTAATCGTGATAATCGCCCAGATTTAATTGTCGGTAATAAAAAAGGCACCTTCTTGTTTCTCAGTCGAGACGTGCCAAAATGAGTAGTTGTTTAATTTACTAAAATTAGAGAGCATTAGAGAACTTTGAATAACAATCCTACGCGTGGAGAATATCGATGAGCCAACCGCGAAGAAAAATGCACCGCAGGCGATTTTTGCAGACTTCAACGTCCGCCGTTACCGCCGCGGCAATGGCACCAATGATCATTCCCAGTTCCGCACTTGGCCGCGATGGCGCTGTCGCACCCAGTGAGCGGGTGGTCGTCGGCGGTATCGGGATCGGCAATCGTGGAACCTATGACCTGGGATGTTTTTTACAACAAAAAGACGTTCAGTTTGTGGCCGTCGCCGATATCAAAAACGATCGCCGGGTTGCTGTGAAAAAAATGGCCGATGACCATCACGGCAACGCCGATTGTCAAATGTATCGGGACTTTCGAGAATTGCTCGACCGCTCCGACATCGATGCCGTATTAATCGCGACCGGACCCAATTGGCACGCCACTGCGGCGATGGCCGCCGCCAAAGCGGGCAAAGACATGTACTGTGAAAAACCAGTGACTAAGAACATCAGCCAAAGTTTGATTTTGGCTGAAACCATGAGGCGAACGGCCAGGGTTTTTCAAGCGGGCACACAGCGTCGCAATTTGCCGCATTTCGCTTTTGCCTGTGAACTGGCTCGAACCGGGAAGCTGGGAAAACTAAAACGCGTTTATGCTCATCCGGCGGGAATGCAAGCCATGATGAGCGGCTGGTTGCCAGAAGAGCCGTTGCCCGATCGCGAAAAAATCGACTGGGATACCTATCTCGGTCCGGCAGCTTGGCGGCCCTTTAACGCCCGATTGCTTGACGGTTTCAATTTTGAAAAAGGCGGCGGGCTGGTAGGCGGCGGAGTTTTGGAATGGGGTAGCCACTGCGTCGATTTGTGCCAATGGGCCGTCGACGATTGTCCGCCCCCGGTTGAGTATCAAGCACCACGCGATGGCCAACTCGTGGCCCGTTATGACAACGGAATTGAACTTATTTTCCGCGAGTCCGGATGGATTCCTTTAGGGTCTTGCCCGGTACGATTTGAAGGTGAGCTTGGTTGGGTTGAAGCGGGCGACAGCGGCAAAATGGTTTTAAGTTCGCCGGAACTGTTGGCAGGTCGAGAAGTTGCCGAAATTGGTGGCTATCCCGCTACGTTTCATGTCAGAGATTTTTTGGATTGCGTTAAAACACGTCGACAACCCAAAGGCAACGCCGACGCAGCGTGCAACGCTCATATCGCTTGTCACGCGGCGAACATCGCTTTGCATCTCGATCGCACCGTTAAATTCGACAATCAAACCAAGTCATTTGTCGATGATGAACAGGCCAATCGACTGCGCAGCGAAGCGTTGCGTGCACCCTGGAGATTGTAAAGTTCATGGCCGCAAAATCAAATTGCGGTGGCATGTTGCGTTCGCAGCGGTCACCCATTGGTATGCCTAAAATAAATGCTCAAACCGCGCGGACGCAACTCGAACATGCTACGCGAAAATAGAAATCGATTTAGAGCCTGACGTTTTGCTGAATAAGTGAATTCTTCGCATTAAGACGAAAGCCATTGATATGAATACTTGTCACCGATTTTTTGTAACTATCTTAAGCGTCTGGATGATAGCCATCGTCGTCCCGGTCGCAGCCCAAAACGCCGCTGGCACCGCTGAGGTTCAGCATGCAACCACCAACATAGAAGCAACGTTAATTGCTCTATTGCGATCGGGCGCGCCCGAATCCGAGATTGCCATGGCTTGCAAAAAGTTGGCTATTGTCGGAAGTTCCAACGCGGTACCCGATTTAGCAAAACTGCTGCCAAACCCTCGACTTAATTCTTGGGCACTGATTGCACTCGAAGCGATCCCGGGTAGCCAAACGGATGAAGCACTTCGTCAGGCGGTTCAGTCGCTCAGCGGGTTGCAGTTGGTTGGTGTGATCAATTCAATTGGCGTGCGTCGAGATTTAGGAGCTTTAGATGTCTTGTCGTCACGGTTGTCAGACTCGGACGCCGAAGTCGTCGTCGCAGCGGCGATTGCGATCGGCCGAATTGGGAATTTGGCTAGCGCGACGATTCTGAAGAAGTCATTAGAATCGAGTGAATTATCGTTGCGAAATAGTTCCGCTGAAGCCAGCATTGTTTGCGCCGAACAACTTGCGATTGCCGGACATGAAACCGTTGCGATGGAGCTGTTGGATGACGTCCGTCGGGCCGATGTTCCCAAACAGCGAACTGTCGAAGCCACGCGCGGTGCAATTGTCTTGCGTGGCAACGAAGGTTTGCAACTATTGCTGGACACGCTGCGATCTTCCGACAATACGATGTTTCAATTGGGTTTGCAAACCATCCGCGAGTTCCCCGCGGGTAAACTCGAGCAGGCTTTGGTCGGTGAATTGTCACAGACCACGCCACAACGCGCTGCGCTTCTGATTCAAGCCATGTCCGATCGTTCCGGAGACTTGGTATTGCCGGCTCTGGTCGCTGCAGCTCAAAAGGGTGATGCTATCGTGCGCGGCTCCGCGATTGAGGCCCTGGGGCGTGTAGGTGACGAATCCTGTGTTGATGTGTTGCTTTCCATTGTGGAAGAGAACACCCCTGAGCTCTCAGGGTTAGCATTGGATGCGTTAGCGATTTTGTCGGGAGAGGGCGTTAATAGGCAGATCGTTCAGCGTCTATCCGCGGCGAGTGTTAAACGTCAAGTTGCATTGTTCCAATTAATTGGTCGTCGGCGCATCCCCGCTTTAGTGGAAATTGAGACGGCTACCAAACACTCGAGTGCAGAAGTTCGTGCGGCTGCCATTTACGCGGCCGGAGAGACTGTGGCGCTAGATCGGCTTTCTTGGTTGATCGATTTGGCTATCGCTCCCAGTCAAATCGAGGAACAACCAATTGCGTTTCAAGCCTTAAAGGCGGCTAGCGTTCGCATGCCCGATGTCGAGGCCTGTGCTCAGGAAATAGCGGTTGCAGTTCAGCGATCGAAACCGGCGACCGCTTCGCCGCTATTAGAAATCATTGCTAATGTCGGTGGTTCGACGGCTTTAAAGGCGCTGGGCAAAGCTGCTAAAAGCGAGGATACCCAATTGCAAGATACGGCCACTCGCTTACTGGGAACTTGGAACAGTATCGATGCTGCACCCGTTCTCCTGGATTTGGCAAAAACGATGGAGCAAGAAAAATTTCGCGTGCGCGCGATCCGTGGCTATGTTGGGTTAATTCGCAAGTTTAATATGCCTGACGAACAACGTGTCACTATGTGCCGTACCGCTTTGGAAACCGCAAGTCGCCCGGCGGATTTGCAATTGGTGGCGGATGTCATGAAATTGTATCCATCGGCGGCTATGTTGGAGCTGGCTGCGATCACAGACAAAATCGAGGGCTTGGAAAATACTTCAGCGGAAATTCGCAAACGACTTGAAAACAAAGGCAAGTAGAAAACTGGGTTGACTTGAGTTGTGTTTGCATTTTATTTCGCGTTGTGAGACTGGCAAATTATGTGGCCTGAGTATGTTAGCCGCCGACAGTTGTTATCCAATCTAGGTCAGGGATTTGGCAGTTTGGTGTTAGCCAGTATGTTCGCCAGCGAAGGCCGATCGATGGTGAATGTGCCAAGCGATCAATTGGGAACGGGTGCGGCGTTAACGGAGTTCCACCATCCACCGCGAGCCAAACGAGTTGTGCAGTTATTTATGGGTGGTGGTTGCAGTCACCTCGACACGTTTGACTACAAATCGGCACTTGATAAACACCATGGCGAAAAGGCAGATTTTGGTGAGCATGTTGAAGCGTTTCAAGACGGACTAGGACCATGGATGAAGTCGCCTTGGAAATTTCAGCCATATGGTCAGTCCGGAAAATTGCTTAGTGAAATTGTCGCGCCATTGGGAGAATGTGTCGACGATATCGCATTTGTCCACAATCTTACAGGCAAAACCGGCGTTCACAGCCAAGCGACATTTTTGCAAGCGACTGGATTTCAATTGCCGGGCTTCCCCGGCATGGGTTCGTGGATTAGTTATGGATTGGGAAGCCTCAACGATAACTTGCCGACATTTGTTGTGATGCCCGATCAACGCGGCTTTGCCAGCAACGGCACAAAAAACTGGGCATCAGCATTTTTGCCCGGTCAACATCAGGGCACTATCGTACGACCTGGGACCGCGGAACCGATTCGCGATTTATTTGCTCCGTCGGGGAGTTTTGTCACGGGCGCAGGCGAACGGGTCTCCCGCGACGTGATGCAGCGATTGAATCGAAAGCATGAAGCGATGCGTGCCGGTGATGCACAGCTGGAAGCGCGGATTCGCAGTTATGAATTAGCCGCCAAAATGCAACTCGCCGCCCCCGATGCGTTGGATCTCTCACAAGAGCCTCGACATATCCTTAAACTCTACGGACTAGATCACGGACAGTCGAGTTTTCCAAGCGAAATCAATGACCTCGAAGAAACGGAATACTTCAGTCGCAAATGTCTGGCAGCGCGACGGTTACTGGAACGAGGCGTGCGATTTGTGCAGATTTGGTCGGGCAATGACAATTCATTTCCGCGTCGAAACTGGGATTCCCATGAAGATATTCAGCGCGATCACGGGCCGTTGGCACTAGGCATGGCGCGAGGCGCGACAGCGCTTATCCAAGACTTAAAACAGCGGGGCATGCTGGAGGATACAATCATATTGTGGACGACTGAGTTCGGACGAATGCCATCGAGCCAAGGGGGTAAAGGCCGCGATCACAATCCCTATGTATTTACCAACTGGTTGGCCGGTGGTGGGATCCGTGGCGGCGTGACATTTGGGGAAAGCGATGCCTGGGGTTATAAACCACTGGACCGCGATAACCCAACACAAGTTTACGACATTCATGCCACAATTTTGCATTTGTTGGGCATTGATCACGAGCAGTTGACGGTTCGTCATAGCGGAATTGATCGCCGCCTCACCGACGTCCACGGGCATGTCATCAAAGATATTTTAGTTTAGTCCAATCGCCACTAAAAAGTTATCGATCGATTATCCTCAATCGATTCGCGGCTCTACTGTCTTTCGAAAAAAACAAAAAAGTGTTAGGAATCGGGAACTAATAATAAAGAAAAATTTAAACGCACTTGAAACCCACCCTCCAAAATTTATAACTTGCATTTACAAAAACGATAACTTCACCACCTCCAATAACAATCGATTTGTGATTCGTCCGAACAAACCTCTTTCTTTCATCTTCCTTTCACCTTCACGAAAATGATGTGCGATTTCGACACATAAATTGTCGATAAAGTATGGCAGTGCGGAGGCAAAAAACGACTGGGACGCGTTCAATTCACAATAAGTCGCGACGCGAGTTGGGAAATGGTAAAGACTGTTAACATCAGAACGTTTTTGATAGCACTCGCGTATTTAAACGCGATCAGTTTGTGTCCCGCGGCGATTCAAGACCCGGTGGTCGCAACAATCGGAGATAGTGGCGTTGAACGCGTGTTTGATCCGTGTTTAAATCGACCCGGTTTGTTCGACGAGTTGTCTTTTCGATTGGCGATTGACGGCGCCAAGCAGCCGCAGGATTTTGGCGTCAATGCGAATCTAGGCGGTCAAGCGTCGATGAACTGGGCCGCGCCATTGTTGCCGCAGTTTGGAATTGGAGTTCAAGCGGGGACGGGGATCACGGCAACTGGAAATGCCGTTCGCGTTTACGAACTATTAGGCGAAACGACCGGGAGGACGCAACACTTTACGACGCTGGGCTTATTTCAGCGCACAGAATCAGGTTTTTCATGGGGTTTAGTGCACGATTTTCTAAGCCAAAAATCATTTGACCAATTCCATTTGGGGCAATGGCGAGGTCGCCTTGCCTATGAACTGACGCCACAAGACCAAATTGGTGTCAATGTGATGTTGCGATCGAACAAGGATACAGGTGTATTTGGTAATTCGGTCAATGTGGAGTTGGCGCCAATCGATCAGATGAATTTCTATTGGCGACGTTACTGGGAGACTTGCGCTCAAACGACTTTATGGGTAGGTTTTTCAGAAGGACACGGTGAAGACAATGTTGTGACTGGATTTTCGCCGGCCAAAGGGACTTCGTTTTTGCTTGGTGCGGATTTATTGATGCCGCTTAACGACCGGTTAGCGATTTATGGCGAGACAAACTTAATGATGCCAGCTGATACGGGCACGGTGGATGCGTTTCTGGGATTGCAATGGTCGCCGAACCGCCGCATATATTCTGCGCGACGCAATCGATATAGCCCGCTGCAAGAGCTTGCGGCCCCCACCACCTTCTCGGTCGACTTGACGCGTCAATAAATTATGTCGTGTTAACAAGATTAGGACAAGAAAATGGAGGACAAGAAAATCGTGGACAAGAAAATCGTGGACGACGGGAATTGAACGGCCAGTGTGAGGTGAAAATAAGCAATGTTTTACATCTTCTTGTCCCAAATCTTCTTGTCCCAAATCTTCTTGTCCCAAATCTTCTTGTCCCAAATCTTCTTGTCCCAAATCTTCTTGTCCCAAATCTTCCGTCGTAATAGTGTGTATGGCGTTAAATTAGTCCTAGCCCGCAATTCCCGGCAACCGACCTGTTGCGCCCGTATCCCGGCGTTCGTGCTTTTCGTGTTTTTTTATCAAGTCGTTTTGACCATTAAATTCCCGGAAGAGCCTTTTCTTCAGTATTGTTGGACTCAGTTCAGCAGAATTTGCGTTGGTGGCATCGAGGGCGGATTGGATTCAAGGGGATTTGCACAGTTGGTGCCATTGCTCCACCGATGGCAGTTCGCGCCAACGTTGATGTTGCCAATCAGTTAACAAATCAAATATTTGTTGTTGCGAGATTTCTTGCAAGCGACTACGTTCCTGAGCCAGAGATGCTCGGTTTTCCACCGGTGACCGAAAGACTTTCGCTCTAAGTTCCTGATCTGCCAGTTGATGTTCCAGCAACAAATCTTTGATGCCGCGGATTTGATCAGCCGACAATCGCAGATGGTCCCGGATCGGATCGAGTAACAGCGCCTCTCCGCCGAATTTGTACGTTATCAAACGATCCAGTTTGGAGTGTTGTTCCGTCAACAGGATGTTGTACTGAGCCTGCATACGTGCCTCAACGGCCGAGCGGGCCCACTGTGGATCAAACGGCTGCCAATGCGACGCGGCAGTCTGCAGGGGCATCGACAATTCAGCAATTTGCTGATCATAATCCGCAACGGCTTCTTGTAATCGTTGCACTTGTGTGTCGCTCAACCCCAATTCACAGGCTATCTGAGAATCGCGAAGTGTTTCAATTCGCTGGTTGGCAATTGTCAACGGATGATTCATGGTCTTTAGGAAATTGTCATACGGATGCCGCCGCGTCGCGTCGCGAATCAGAGGGATTGATGCAAGAAATAATGCAACGACCAACAGTGTAACTATTACTGGACGATACCACACGGCACCGGGAAGCTGAGTTTGTTTTATAAAATGAGGAGCGAATTTGCCAAGCAGTAGGGTAGTCGAAACTGCACCCACCCACGGCGCCACGATTTGCCAGGCATTTATGCCCCAGACAATTCGAAATAGTCCTGTACTCGCTGCGCTGCATCCCGCCCATTGGACATCGACAAACCCAAACACCGTAAGAACCACAAGCAGAGCCCATAGGCGTATTTGGTTAAACGGCCAAGCCCCAATCCAATAAGTCATCAGACCAGCAAGACCACAAGCAAAGATAAATTGCAGCACTGCAGTTCCAGAAATCAACCAGGGCCGATACTGGTTGATACCTTCGACTTGTGAGAGCTGCCACGTACCAGCGACATTCAACCAAAACAACAAAAGTGCCAACAAACTGGGCAGGAATAGGCCCAGCAAATAGGGATGCCGCCCAATTAGTGATGTAGGAGGTAATATCGTGCGAACGTGTTCCGCAAGGACTTGTACCGAACCTAGGCAATCGACTGCAACGATAGGGCACTTGTTGGATCTACCCTCAACAGGTTCACCCCTATCCAGATTGTTGGCGGGAATAGACTCGCGCTCACGTTCAGCTGCCTCAAGCTCCGAGAGTGCATGATCGCGCAATTCGTCACAGAGTCGCTGGGCATATCGATTACCGTGACCTTGTGCGATCAATTGCCGACGAAGTTCACTGAGTTGTTCCTCGAGCATGGCCGTCGCCATAAATAAGTGACTGAATCGTGCCAACCACCGATTCCCAATTCGAAATCTTTTGGGCTAATCGTTTCTTGCCGACCGCCGTCAAGCGATAATAAATTCGCGCTCGACCGTTGAATTCCGTTTTCCGCACGGCAAGCAATTTCTCTCGCTGCATGGCATGCAGCAAAGGATAAATTACACCTTCACCGTAATTAAATTGCTCTTTGCTAACCAAACGAATACCGCGCACAATTTCATAGCCGTACATTTCCTGCCCCTCAAGCAACTTGAGGATAATCATTTCTGGAAAACCGTTGGTGAAATCTGCACTTGTTCTGTTCTTGGCCATAACATTCAGTCTACTTGGTAATGCCTAGGCAATCTAGGTGGTTGGCGCAATTCGTGTCTTGCGGGCTAAAGAATCCGGTGCGATCTTTTGCGATTCCAACCCATCGCGGCTAAGGAAATCAGCAATATCGGAAGCCCGACGGACGGCTCTGGGATCGTGGCAAAGGTTATTTCCATGTCGTCAAACCAAACAAACCCGTTAAGAAATACCACATCGTTGCCCGCGGTCGTGAGCCGATGGATCGGAGTATCGGAGTGCCAGCCGTTCCAGGTCCAAGCTTGGGCTGCTGCCGGGGCGTGGGCACTGACCGTTCCAATCAATTGGTTATTCGCGCCATACATTGAAATGACAATGTCGTCAAATCGGCTGTTGTTTTCAAAGTACCCCCCAAATTGACTAATCGGTGTGTGAAACGTCCACTCCATCACGCCAAACTGTCCCAGCATCACGGGGCTGGAGCGCGGTACCACCAAATCGCCTCCTCGTTCGGAACTAAATTCGATCTTGACCGAACCACCCTCGCCGCGAAATAGCGTCACTTCACCGCCAAAAATGTCCAAACTCGTCAACCCACCCGTGCCGCCGGGAAAGGAAGAAAAGTTTTCTGACAGGTCCCCAACAAACGGGCCGACCGCCGTAATATCAGCTTTCGTCGTTTCCACGATGCCACCGAGCAATACAAGCCCCAGTCCCAACCAAGACATTTTCTGAAATAACATGGTTTGCTCCCCAAACGATTCAGATTTTTCTGTGCCCCTTAACCCATACATCGCTGGCCTCATGCAATCAATGCATCGGATGTATAGGTATGATACCTATGTTGTCATGGTATGTCAAGCGTTTAGCAAAAAGTACTGCTGGGAAAGGTCTGAAGGTGCGCAGTGGAAACAAAAAAAGTGGATGACTATAAGTCCCGACCAGGGTAACGTTACCGCCCTGTATCCGACAGTGGTAACTGCGTTTCCGTAAGGAAGGGTGGAGAGCAACCTGAGGAGAAATTCCAGTCCGTAACGCAAGTGAACTCGATTCGGCCAAGCCAACCGGGGAGGTGTCTAGCAAACAATAATCCGAACCCTTTCTTGTGCGGCGAAGCCTGCGACTTGATTGCAGGATAGACACAAGGAACTTGTCTTGGGTGACCAAGAGATCATGTCCGAGCTTTCGACATGGACGCCGGAAGCAGGCGTCCCGCAAGGGGCGGTTCTATCACCGATGTTATCCAACCTGTACTTGAATCCCCTGGATCATCACATGTCAGAACAAGGTTTTGAGATGGTACGCTACGCGGATGACTTTGTCATTTTGTGTCGCAGCCAATCCGAAGCAGAGTCTGCCTTAACGATGGTACGCGAGTGGGTCAGCGAGGCAGGGCTGACGCTCCATCCGGAGAAGACGCACATCGTCGACAGTCGCGAAAAGAGCTTTTCATTTCTGGGCTACTCGTTTCGGGGGCGCTTGCGCTTTCCTCGAGCGAAGAGCCATCAGAAGGTCGTCGATCGCATCACGGAACTAACGCCACGCAGTTCTGGCGAATCCATGGCGACGATCATCACGACACTGAATCGTTCGCTACGCGGTTGGTTCACTTATTTTCGTCACTGCTTTTGGAATGTGTTCGAGCCGTACGATGCGAGAATTCGACGCCGCTTGCGTCGCATTCTTCAGAAACGTCATCGTCGCAATCCGAAGCGTTTACCTGCTACTAACCGTTCTCCAAACCAATACTTCTCCGACTTGGGTCTCTATAGCCTGCAAGAAGCCCATGTTCGGTTCGTTCAGTCCATAGGAAACTACTAACTGGAGAGCCGTATGCGGGAAAACCGCACGTACGGTTCGGAGGGAGGGGAGTCCGGCTCAACCGGACTTCCCTACCCCTATCGAGACAGCGGACGGCTACTGTAAGACAGCGGACGGCTCGCGGAGCAACCAAGGCAAAATTATTGCGACTTAAATTGGCAGTATGACAAGAACACCAATGAATACATTGGTGGCTTGGGTAACCAACCCGAATCTCCATCATAAACCGCTCGAGTTGCGCTTCAGGTAATGGATATGTGCCCTCTTGTTCAATCGGGTTCTGAGTGGCTACTACCAAGAACGGCGATTCGAGCGCATACGTTACGCCACCTACCGTAACATGACGCTCAGCCATCGCTTCCAATAAAGCCGATTGTGTTTTAGGCGCAGCTCGATTGATTTCATCCGCAAGCACTAAATTGGCGAACACCGGTCCACGGCGAAACACCATTTCGTGACCTTCTTCGCTCGATCGTTTTCCGAGCAATTCGTATCCCGTAATATCCGAGGGCATCAAGTCGGGCGTGAACTGGATTCGGTTGAATTTCCAATCAAACGCCGACGCCAACGCTTTGACTAGCAGTGTTTTTGCTAATCCCGGAACACCCACGAGCAAAGCGTGTGACCCGGTCAATGCGCAGACCAACAATTGGTCAATGGTCTCATGCTGCCCGACAATCACTTAGTTTAGACTGTTGCGAATTTCTTGCACACGTTGTGTAAAATCTTGCACGTGCGACTGAGCCAGTTCCAGCGTCGCTTGCGAGTTCATGTGAGACCTCTTGGCTTCTTGGATAATTTGGTTGGAATGGACAATTTTTTAGCTAAGGTTTTTCGTTTTGTGAGCCACGATTTTTTGCGAGCGTCGGCGCGTTGCGAGTCTTAACCAAGGCTGCGGCAGCGGCTCGCCAGGAATTCACTAACTGTATCACAACGATCATTGAATTCAATAGTTGCCGCCAAACACATCCTGACGGGCTTCATGTACCGAACGATTTAATTGCCAACTTAAGTTGTTGACGATTTGAGGTAACACCCGGCAATATTTTTGTACCGTATACTGACAACCATATACCGACAACAATATCACGTCGACAATATTATGACGTCGACAATATTATCACGTCGACAATATTATCAAGTTAGTATTGCCGAGTTAGTCATTGCCCCGTCGCCGATCGCTTGATATTTCAGCAGGATTTTCTAAGCGAATAGTCTGCCCCAAGACAAACGCCCAGCGTAAGTGTAACCGTCTACAATTTAGATTCAATATTTTTTAGGTAAAATAACTGCCAAAAAGTTGATTTTTTTTGTCAACCAACAACCTAGCAGAAAATGCTCATGCCGCCGGCTCGAAGGGGCCCGGAAAATCAAAATGGCCGATTGTCTGAGTTATGAGCACTGGATGGAATCGACTTTCGCAAAAACTTCAATGCGTTTTGAATAAGCTGCACGGGGCCGGTTTGCACGGCCCTAGCGAATATTTGTCGAAGTCACGCTATGTCGCTCCTACCCCGAGGCTTGAATATACGATTCTTCGTACGGTTGCACGACGACATAGCCATTTCCGGTAAATTTCATCTGTAGGGATTCGCCTGATCCTCGTCCAAAAAAAGTCTTAAATTGAATGTCGGTCTTAAATTCCGGTTGCAGATCGCCTGTCCACATGACGGTTGCATTTGGATCGGTCACCACGGGGTGACTGGGTGTCACTGGCAATGTCATTGGATCGTAGTGCGTCGTTATGGCTACCATACCGGTTCCCTGTAAACGCACATTAAATAAACCGCCAGCCAACATGGCGGAGATTTTTCGCAGCATTTTGATCTCGTATCCAAGCGACATTTCAAAAGCCAGCAAGTCGTTGCCGTTGACAAAGATCGATTCGTTGTTGAGACTCAAAATCGTAATCTTTTTTCCTACATCGGCGCAAAAGACGGAACCTTGTCCTGTGGCCTTTGTTAAACGCGTGCCTTCGCCGGAAACCGCCTTTTTTAGTAAATTGCCGATCCCTTGTTCAAAAATACCTTCCCGCTCGAATTTGACTTCACCCGTATAAGCGATCATCGCACCCATTTTGATCCAAACCGAACCGTTAAGATTAATATCCAGCATCCGCTCGGATTCCAGCTCAAAGATGCCTTGATTGAGATCGCGGTCCGCGGTTTTTTGGATGAAAGAACTGAGTGTATAACGATTGTCCGTCATCAATTTGTCTCCTTTGTGACATCGATTGTAGTGTTTGAAAGTCGGCCGACTTTGGATCAATCCCCGCGAATTTGCTGACAACTAAGCTTGGGCCGAATCGGAAGCGTTTATCGCCTAAATACCAATTCCGCCAAGTTCTGCTATTGATAAAACAAAAAATTTCGCGAGATCGTGTCGCAACTTGCTGTAGACAGCGATTCCTGTTTTATCGGACCGTCCGTTCGATTACAAGCCACAGGATATTAAGGAGTATTTGGATGATCGCACACACACGACTTCAAGGAACCCGTTTTGACTCGCGCTTACAGAAATTTAGCGACGCAGACTGGGCATTAACGTTGACGATGAGAATCTTTCTCAGTCAGCGCAATGTGAAGGAAATTGAACGAAAAGGAAAAACTCATGCCTGTAATCCTTGGCTCCTGAGCGAATGGATGTCTTTTCAACGCAACTTCAAACGTCTCGTGGAACGAATTTGGAACGGTAAATTGTGGCTTAAGCCGCCAACAGAGTTTGCCGATTTTGATTTCCCCAGTAACAAGCCGTCGCGGCGTCCCAATGTGGCTTGCCGCTTAGAGGTCGAAGTCGCAACGTCATCCGGAAATGCCCATCACACGATGAGCGTCGTGCGATTAGCCAATGTTGACGACGAAATGCGCAGTCATTCGCGGTTACTCGATAACCATGACCTGCGAGTCGCGGCAATGGATGATGTCTATATTCATGTCACCGCCGCACACGAAGTGGGACATTTGTTGCGGTTGTATCATCCGGGTGACAACTTTTATTGTCAAATTGATCCCAACGATGCCATTTGTTACAGCGATTATTCCATCATGGGTAAAGGCATTTCCATTGACGAACGACACGCTGAACCTTGGAGCGAACGAATTGCCTTGCATACCAATACCAATGCTGCCGACTGGCAACCGATCAAACGGGCTGAGCCTGCCGCATCTTTAATCGCCGGTTGGTATTAACGGCGGCGATAAAATTAATCGCGAAATATTGGAAACGATTTTCGCTGGAACAAAGGTCGGGACAAGGTTTTCGAGTACTTCCGGATCAGTCGAGGTAGTCCGACAGTATTCCCCGGCCAATTGCCAGCCGTTTCATGATTTCGGCACTCAGTTGTCGATTGTTTTTTTGAATCAGCTCGATTAAGCGTGGAATTCGCTTCGCCTGAGATTGTTTGTCGTGTTTTGCGCTCCACAACACGATTTCAAAAATCACGGGAATTAAATCAAGTCCTTTCGGTGTTAACGCATAAATCGCTTTGCGGCCGTCCGTTTGGTCGTCATCTCGTTGCAGAATGCCGATTGCCAGCAAATGATCAAGCCGCGAGGCCAGAATATTTGTGGAAAATCCTTCCTCGGATGCTAAAAACTCGCCGTAGGTTCGTTTGCCGCGGAACACGATATCGCGCAAGATCAACAGCGCCCACCGATCGCCAAACGCTTCCAATCCATAGTTGACAGGACAATGGGATCTCAATTTTTTCTCATCTCGTTTCATCAATCTTATCGTAACATTGACCCATTGCATTTTGCAAGTGAATAATTTATTCTGGACTCACTTGCAAAGTGCAAGCGATATATGCTTTTTATTTAAGAGGACATAAAATCATGATAAGCATTGCGCATCGGATTGGGATCAGTGTTGATGAAACGCAAGTTTATGAAGCATTGACGACGATATCGGGGTTGGGAAAATGGTGGACGGAAGAAGTGGTTGGCGACAGTCATTTGGGCGGTCAGATCACGTTTACTTTTCACTCACCGCAAGGAGAATTGCGCGGACGGATCGTTATGGAAGTTATCCAAACGAATCCGAATCATTTGGTGGCTTGGCGCTGCGTTGACGGGCCTAGTGACTGGA
Organism: Pirellulaceae bacterium; assembly: GCA_041739975.1. Lineage (GTDB taxonomy): Bacteria > Planctomycetota > Planctomycetia > Pirellulales > Pirellulaceae > BJ22. Next base: position 6,988 of record JBGSMY010000342.1, on the reverse strand, counting down.
TTGGAACGGAAGTAACGTTTTCGTTACATCACAGTGAGGGACAGACGATTGTGATGTTTACTCACAATAAGTGGCCTGAAGCCAATGAGCATACGGCGCATTGTAGTACTAAATGGGTAATCTTTTTATTAAGTCTGCGAGATTATCTGGAAACGGGCCGCGGTCGACCGGCACCTCATGATATGAAGATCGACAATTGGAATTAATCGTGACCGTGGCTTCCGATGTCCGTGGCGTTCGATGTCCACATCGGTAGCATGAGAAAACCACGCAACGATAGTTGCAAAATATTGGTTTGGGATTGTCAGCCTGAGAACAGGCTGACCTACAGTAGCCGTCCGCTGTCCTCAGCGGCGGAACAGAAAGCTCTCTATTCTTTTGCTGCCAGTAATTAGTCGTCGATTGTCAGCCTGAGGACAGGCTGACCTACTGTAGCCGTCCGCTGTTATTGTAGCCGTCCGCTGTTATTGTAGCCGTCCGCTGTTATTGTAGCCGTCCGCTGTCCTCAGCGGCGGAACAGAAAGCTCTCTATTCTTTTGTTGCCAGTAATTAGTCGTCGATTGTCAGCCTGAGGACAGGCTGACCTACTGTAGCTGACCTACTGTAGCTGACCTACTGTAGCCGTCCGCTGTCCTCAGCGGCGGAATAGAAAGCTCTCTTTGTTTTAGTTGCCTGTAATTAGTCGTCGATTGTCAGCCTGAGGACAGGCTGACCTACTGTAGCTGACCTACAGTAGGCGATGTCTACATTGGAAGTACGCGCTACCTCATTTCTAGTCTTCAACCTTTCCGCCCTGCCGGTTAAACCGACAAGCCCGGGTTCTCTATAATACATTTCGATCAGTGTTACAAAATGGGATTGACGAGTCAATCTGATCGACAGAAACATAGTCCACGTAATTCGGGCATTTTTATGAACGTGCGATCGCACCCTGAGATCTATGATTCGATTGGTGGCGGCTATAACAAATTCCGCATCCCCGATATACGCCTAGCGAAACTGATTCGCAATGCGTTGGGAAATATTCGTACCGTATGTAATGTGGGCGCTGGTACGGGCGCTTATGAACCGCCCGATCTGGTTGTGACTCCCGTGGAACCTTCGGAACGAATGATTGCTCAAAGGCCTGATGCCGATTGTGTCGTTCGCGCCACAGCAGAAAAACTCCCGTTCGCGGATGGTCAATTTGATGCCGCCATGGCCATCTTAACGATACATCATTGGGTGGACCCGGTGCGCGGCCTGCAAGAAATGCAGCGAGTATCTCGACGCCAAGTCATCTTGACATTTGATCCCGAGCTGATTGATTTGTTATGGTTAGTGCGTGATTACCTGCCGGAGATTGCCGATTTTGAAAAGTCGCGTGCCACGCCGATGGCCACGATCGTCGCGGCATTAGGTGAGTGCACGGCAACGCCCGTGCTTATTCCTTGGGACTGCACTGACGGTTTTCAAGCAGCTTATTGGAGACGCCCTGACCGTTATCTCGATCCTCAAGTTCGTCAAGCGATTTCTTCGTTATCGAAACTTCCAGAGAACACCGTTTCGGCGGCGATCGGAAAACTTGCGGCCGATATCCAATCAGGAGTCTGGGCTACACGGTATGCAGATCTATTGGTCCGCGAACAATTAGATCTCGGCTATCGACTTGTGGTCGCAAATAAATCGTAATCATGACCACAGAAACGGTAATCTAAACAAATTCGGAAAAGTGAACCTAATCGACGGCCGCGCTCAACTGCTCGACGAAACATCCAGAAAACAAATGATGTTTTTATTTGCCATTGTAAAGGATCGGCACCCTTCAAATAAGATTTCGTAATTGCAACGTCTGTCCGAGTACAATTAATTCGAGAATAAATTGCCCCGCTGTCAAAAAAACTCTGGGTGGTGAACTCAACAGGAGGTAACAATGGCGCACGATTCCACCAACTGTCCAATATGTCGAGGCCAACCCTTCGGCGGGTCGATGTCAGATGAAACCTTTTTCGAGTTTCTCAACCATTGCCACGCTGAGCTCGAAGTCAAGCAAGCGAAATTTCAGCAACGAATCTCCACTGCGCCCAACTGGCGGTATGAGTTGAACGATAGAACGTTAACTGTCGGGGACAAGCGTTTTGGAATGACACCGATTGGCACATTCAGTCCGGAATATCAGACGTGGCTATGGGCTTGGGCAAACGACGACTATCCCGAATCCGCAAAGTCAGCGGCCCGATTGATTCAGGGGTTGTTCGATGTCACTGGTTTCCAAGTGTTTCGCGATCCCGGAATTGAAGCCTCATCCAGCGATGCACAGGATTTTGTGGCTTTGGCAGTCCATCAGCTTGGCGCGATCGGTTTTTTTCGTTGTCCATCCCAAGGACCGACCTTACATTTGGCCGTGTTCGAAGAGTTAAAATCTCCGTAATCACTGTTTTTTTTGTTTGGCCTAAGTGCCTATGCCGCCAAATTCCACGGGCAACTAATTTGATCTTGCGGCATAATGAAAGCTAAATGTCAATGGCACCGTAATATTATGCCTGCCTGGACCATTCATCCTTTTTCACTCGCCGCAACGAATTTCCTCGTCGAATGCGGGACTAAGTAGTGGTTAGTAATTGTGGCAGGTGCTTCCTGGGTATTGGTTGATGCACGAAATAAGTAAAATATTAGCAATCCTTGTGCTCGTGCTATTGATTTGGCTTGGGCTGACATTAGTCTTTGTAGTTGGGATCGCGCAAATATTGACTCAAATCTTAAGCGAAATATCAGCATCTGGACGGTAGACTTGGGTTGTATTTAAATGGGCGAAGTCTTCGGCTAATGTTAAATTGCCAGTGACTTCAAAGTTATACCACTCGATTGACTTGAATCGGTAACAATGTAAAGTCGAGTTGACTCGAAATCGAGGCGCGGCGTTATTCGACTTCCCAACCTTTGCGATAAGACTTGGTCAACCATTGATTGGCTGCAGCTACGTTGGTGATTTTCATTTCTTTTGGATCATACGTAATCGGTGTTTGACTGCGATACGCCACGTTACCCAGTAAGATATATTCCGTAAACGGCGCGGCGTAATCGAATGAACTGCTGGTGCGGCTGCCGGTTTTGCAAGCTTCGATCCATTGTTGGTGATGCCCAATTGAGTCAGGCAAATACGGTTGGGGCGGAACAAAGTCGGCAAACTTTTCCGTCGGCAACAGTTGTGGAAATTGATCGTGTTGAATTGCGATTTTTCCGTTGTCGCCGACGAATAGCGAACCGTTCATTGGGAGTTCAGCGGCGATGTCGGCTGGTGGCTGGGCCATACCTTCGTACCAAAACAAATTCACAGGCGGAAGTTTTCCGCGCGCTGAAAATTCGAATTTGGTTTTCATCCAGGTGGGGCCGCAATCAGCCAGCAAAGGCGGGCCCTCGGAACTTACCGTTACCGAGCCACTTAGTTCCAAGGCCCAGAAAGCCGGATCGGCTAAATGGATTGCCATATCGCCGATGGCGCCGCAGCCAAAGTCCCACCAACCGCGCCATCGAAACGGTGCATAGTCCGGGTGATAATCTCTGGGTTCAGCTGGCCCGAGCCACAAGTCCCAGTCCAAATTGTTTGGGACGGGCGTTCCGCTGGCCGGTCGCTCCAGTCCTTGGCGCCAAAAACCGCCCGGTCGGTCCGTAATCACATGGACTTCACGGACCGGGCCAATCACTCCGGCTTGAATCCATTCAACCAAACGCAAGTAACCTGGATGTTCGTGGTTTTGCGTCCCCATTTGAGTTGCTAATTTTTTCTCAGCGGCTAGTTGCTTAACCAATCTCGCTTCGGCCACTGTGTGTGTGAGTGGTTTTTCGCAGTAGACATGTAAACCGCGTTTTAATGCGCGGACGGTCGCCGGTGCGTGATGGTGGTCGGGGGTCGAGATGACGACGGCATCAAGATTGTCTTGGTCGAATAGTTGTCGGTAATCGGCATATCTTTTGGCCTGCGGGAATCGTTCGCCGGCTGCGCCAAGTCGACTGGCGTCGACATCGCACAAAGCGACAATGTTTTCGTGAGCGACCGCAGCCAGATTTCCGTCACCACGCCCGCCGACGCCGATCACGCCAATATTGAGTCGTTCGTTAGCACCGCGAACGCGGCTGGCGGCCGCGAGTTTTGATGACATGGCCAAACTCAAGCCACTGGCAGCCGTCCAACGCAAAAAATCTCGGCGTTCGTTAGAAAAATTCATGATACGTATTCCTTACGTTAAACTTGCGGCAAATCAGTCCAGCCGTTAGAGGCGTATTAGCACGCGTAATCGATCTGCCCTAACGAACTTTGGTAACGAACTTTGGTAACGAACTTTGGTAATGAAACTTGGTAATGAAACTTGGTAATGAAACTTGGTAATGAAACTTGGTAATGAAACTTGGTAATGAAACTTGGTAATGAAACTTGGTAATGAAACTTGGTAATGAAACTTGGTAATGAAATGCATTGTTTAACTTTGGTGACGCTTTGTTGATGTTAACTCGCGAACAGATTGCGGACAATCAGTCTTCAGCATGCAATTGTACGACGATTTGCACCGGTCTTTTAATTTAGACAATTCTAACGAGAACACGCGGCACCGGACGTATCGTTAATCGCTGACAAGGAAACTTTCGGCAAGGAAACCACCAGCGACAGCTGGTGGTGACTTACTGTCAGCTAAAACAGCTACAGCGCTGCGCCACGGAAACCACCAGCGAAAGCTGGTGGTGACTTACCATCAGCTAACCCATCGCAAGCGCCGCGCCATGGAAACCACCAGCGACAGCTGGTGGTGACTTACCATCAGCTAACACAGCAACAGCACCGCGCCCGGGAAACCACCAGCGACAGCTGGTGGTGACTTACGAATCGGCTAACAAATCGCAAGCGCCGAGCCACGGAAACCACCAACGAAAGCTGGTGGTGACTTACCATCAGCTAACTCATCGCAAGCGCCGAGCTACGGAAACCACCAGCGAAAGCTGGTGGTGACTTACCATCAGCTAACACAGCGCAAGCGACGCGCTACGGAAACCACCAGCGAAAGCTGGTGGTGACTTACCTCGTTGCGACGGCGATTCTAGCTGGATGGTAAGTCACCACTGGCTGACGCCAGTGGTTTCCATGACTCGGCGCGGTCTTGATTCTAGCTGGATGGTAAGTCACCACTGGCTGTCGCCAGTGGTTTCCATGGCGCAGCGCGTCTGCCGTCCTAGCCGATTAGTAAGTCACCACCAGCTTTCGCTGGTGGTTTCCTTGACGCGACGCGACGCTGTGTTAGCTGGATAGTAAGTCAACACTGGCTGTCGCCAGTGGTTTCCCTACCTGTGGTTTCCCTACCGGCAGTTTGCTCGTCGATACATTCCACATATTGCCCCAACGCATATCCCCTCGGCTATTTTTTTACTGATAACTCCATACCATGTTAGGAATATCATTGGCCGCGTTACGTCGCGTTTTAGAAAGATTTCAAAATGACATCGAGATACTCGCTCGCTTGGATTGCTTTGATTTTGCTGATCCCAAGCTTAAACCTAACTAAAGCACAAGTACAATCAGAACTATCGACGATTCGAATCAAACCTTCTGGCGGTTGGATCTTGTCATCCGCCCAACGCGGCGGCGGCCGCGGTCGAGTGTCGCCGCCTAAAGACCCGCTAGAATGGGCGCGAATCCAAGGCCAATTGTCGATGCCCACCACCGGCCAAACCACATCGCCGAGCAGCCCAGGACTCAACGAGTGGCGCTGGATTGAGGCCGACGAACAAGGTAGTTTTGCCGATCGCGAACTCGGCCGAGGTTGGCTGGCCGTCGAAGTCGATCGGGACGAACCAGGAATTTGGCTAATGGATATACGCGGCGCAGCGAATGTTCGCGTCAACGGCACGCCTCGCGGCGGCGATGTCTATTCCAATGGTTCGACAGAAATCCCAATTTCACTTGTCGCAGGGAAAAACTGGCTGATCTTTTCCGGTGCCCGCGGACGAATCACCGCCCAACTGACCCAACCACAACGTGAGGTTTTTCTCAGCCAACGAGATTCCACGTTTCCACATGTGATCCGCGGCGAACAGGACGACTTGTGGGGCGCCATCATGGTGACCAACGCCACAACACAACCGCAATCAGGCTATCGATTGCAAGTCTCGGCGACGGGAATGAAAACAACGATAACCAACTTGCCCACACTACAGCCACTGTCGACCAATAAAACGCCATTCAACTTGCAAATCGACCCAACAGAAATATCCAAATTGTCCGATTCCATCACACAACTCGCTGTGCAAATTGAGCTGCTGCCCCCTGCCCTTCCCACTCAAGCCAATCGGCCCGCTCAACCAACTGCGCGGGATCTACAGACCGTTCAATGGGAAGTTCGCAATGCCAATCAACCGCATATCCGTACGTTTGTCAGCCAAATCGATAACAGCGTGCAATATTATGCCGTCGTTCCACCCGCAAATTTTGGCGACTCAAACGCCCGCCAACCCGGTTTAGTCTTGGCACTGCACGGTGCGGGCGTCGAGGGCAGCGGACACGCAGCGACATATGCACCCAAGCCCAACTTGTTTGTGATCGCGCCGACCAATCGCCGCGCTTTCGGGTTTGATTGGGAAGATTGGGGGCGGTGGGACGCACTCGAAGTGCTTGAACAAGCCGAAAATCGTTTTCAAACCGATTCCCGACGGACGTATCTAACCGGACATTCGATGGGTGGTCACGGCACTTGGCATTTAGGCACTCTGTTTCCTGACCGGTTTGCGGCCATTGGACCGAGTGCCGGGTGGATCTCGTTCTCGACTTATGCCGGCGGCAATCTCAATCTGGGCGATGACCCGTTGTCACAAATAATGAAGCGGGCAATTGCCTCCAGCGATACCTTGGCGCGGGCGGACAATTTGCGACAACAGGGTGTTTATATCCTGCATGGAGATCGCGACGACAATGTGCCAGTAACTCAAGCTCGCACGATGCGCCAAGCACTGGCCGAATTTCATC
>JBGSMY010000326.1:0-9347 GCA_041739975.1 Pirellulaceae bacterium | reverse complement strand
CATGCATGACCTCCGTGTGATCTGGATTTCTAAGAACGCACATTCTGTGCGAAAAACCAAATTTCACGAAGGTCATTTTTTTTGCCTACTCGTTGCCACGACAGCACTCATAAGCTGGACGATCTCCTTGTCCCGGGGATCATTCTGTTTTTCACTACACCCGGCGTTGGGGTCTGACCCCAATGCGCTCCCCCCGATGCGTTCTTCCAAAGCCTAAACCCGAAAACCGGGTCGCCAGGCGCGGGCGCTAATTATCGCCTACGTTATGATTTGGCCAGCAACACGCGTTCGACCCATTTGGTGTCGACACGGCCCTCGCGAAAGTCGGGGTGGTTGAGAATTATCTGTTGAAAGTCGGCCGTAGTTTTGATTCCTTTAATTCTTAATTCCCGGAGACAGCGGATCATCGAGGAGATCGCTTCATCGCGAGTCGGTTGATGAACGATTAATTTGCCAACCATGGAGTCGTAGTAGGGGGGAACAGAATATCCCGCATGAACGTGAGAATCCCAGCGGACCCCAAAGCCACCCGGAACAAAAAGACTTTCGATCTTTCCCGGAGATGGTTGAAAATTCTTGGTGGCGTCTTCGGCATTGATGCGGCATTCAATCGCATGGCCACGCGATTGTATGTCCTTTTGTTTAAACGGCAATTCTTCGCCCGCGGCCACACGGATTTGCTGTTTAATCAAGTCGATGCCGGTCACCATTTCGGTCACTGGATGTTCGACTTGGATTCGAGCATTGACTTCAATGAAGTAAAACTGGTCTGCTTGGTCAACGATGAATTCGACAGTACCGGCGTTGTAGTAGCCGGAATTTTTTGCCAACCGTACCGCAGATTCGCACAGCGATTTACGGATATGGTCCGGTAAACGCGATGATGGGCTCTCTTCAATTAGTTTCTGATGACGGCGTTGTGTCGAACAATCGCGTTCCCAAAGATGAACGACATTTCCGGCTTTATCGCCAATGATTTGGACCTCAACATGTCTTGGCTTATCGACGAATTTTTCCAAGTAAACGCCAGGGTTGCCAAAAGCTGCTTGAGCTTCGTTCATGGCTTGTTCGATTGCGTTTTGCAGTGCCGCTTCGTTTTCGGCGATTCGCATGCCTTTGCCGCCACCACCGGCGGTTGCTTTAATTAAGATGGGAAAACCGATTTCCTTGGCAATCTTAACGGCGTCTGCGACGCTTTCGATCAAACCATCACTGCCCGGAACAACAGGTACTTTGGCCTCTTTGGCAATGGCCCGGGCCGTGTTTTTATCGCCTAATTTCTGCATCGCGTCGGGAGTGGGACCAATGAAATCGATGTCGCAAGTGCGGCAGACTTCATTAAAATGTGCATTTTCCGACAGAAAGCCAAAACCGGGGTGAATAGCATCAGCGCCACTGACTTCGGCGGCGGCGATGATTTCCCGAATTTTGAGATAACTGTCGGCACTGCGAACACCGCCAACACAATACGCTTCGTCGGCCAATTCAACATATGCGCTGCCGCGATCCGCTTCCGAAAAAATGGCGACCGTTTCGATCCCCATTTCCTTGCAAGCTCTTATGATCCGCAGGGCGATTTCGCCGCGGTTAGCGACCAATATCCGGTTATACATGATGCGTTGTTGTCAGTTAAAAAAACAAGATTGACTGCCCGCTGGCAATTGTTTGTCGTGCCAGTGGGCAAGATTGCGAATGTAAATTTTCCGACCGATCAGGCCGGTACCAACTTGAACAGAGGTTTATTAACATCGACAGGCTCTTCGTCCTTAACCAAGACTTCGACAACTTTACCAGCGATTCCCGCCGGCATTTCGTTGAACGTTTTCATGGCTTCGATCATGCATACGATGGTATCCGGTTGGACCACATCGCCCACCTTGATATAAGCGGCTGCGGTTGGTTTTGGTCGGGAATAAAAGGAGCCAACCATCGGACTCTTGATGAATATTGCTTTTTCATCAACAACCGGTGTTGGAGTGGCAGCGGCTGTAACCGGCGCCTGCGCGGGCGCTGCCGGAGCTGCCATCGGCATGCTGGCCATTGGCGGTGACGCCAATACGGCCACGTCAGTGGCACCACGTCGCAATCGGATACGGCGATCCGCATTGCGCAAATCGATCTCGTTTAATTCATGTTCATTCATCAATTCAATCAGTTGGCGAATTCGGTTTACATCGAAAACCATTTGTTCGCCTTCTTGTTCTCGCGCCATGCTATGCTCCAACGAATCCGTAGAAGTCCCCTTGCGGCCGACTTTTTATTGTCAAACAGAAACCGCTTATCATAAACCGAATTGAGTATTTGGAAAACGCCACACCAAAGGGGCCTTTGGGCTCGGGGGACAGCGCCGGCTGGGGCGAATATCGCGGACTTGTGGTCGATTAAACGGCGTAATGCTGGGTTTTATCTAAGGAATCAAGCCGAAAACACGCTGGTGTGGGTTGGGCTATGCTCCAGCCGTCAAAATTTCTGCCCTGCCAGTGACGAGGTCGTGCAATTGTTGTGAAGCGTTTTTACATGGTTTTTTCGGTGCACCGCGGCAACTTGTCAAGCCGAAGCGGGACCTGAGAGAGAACCAACAACTGGGTCTCGTCTCTTCACACTGATAGAACGCACATTCGATTGGAATTACGAGGCCGCACGAAGATCGTCATTAGATAGAGCAGTCTCACCATAACCTACGTGAAAGCTACAAGGCCTTTGAACTGGCAGGTGCGAAATGTCAAACGACTTACGCTGTAAGCTTGTTGAAGGTTGCTTTTTAGTCCGCCGGCCAACGGCAGGCGATGCCAAAAGCACAGGTGGGTTAGTCCAAAGTTCACACCGTTATAGAATTTGTTGATAGGCCGAATCGATGTCTTTGGGCAAGGAACTTAAGATTTCCACGCCCTCGCTAGTTACCAAACAATCGTCTTCGATGCGAACGCCGCCCAGCTCAGGCAAATAAATACCCGGTTCAACGGTAATTACCATATTTGGTTCCAAAGTGCCCTGTCGAATGGGATTAAGAAAGGGGAGTTCGTGGATTTGAAGGCCGAAGCCATGTCCAAGCCCATGTCCGAAGTACTTGCCGAATCCCGCACGTTCAATGACACTTCGCGCCGCCCGGTCAATTTCTTGAAAAGTAGCTCCGGGTCGAATTGCGGCAATTGCAGCGTGCTGAGCATTGAGCACGATCTGAAATATCTTTAATAATTTAGCTGGCGGCTTGCCAACCAAGATCATCCGTGTCAAATCGCTGCAATAACCGTCAACTTGTGCTCCCCAATCGACCAACAAAAACGAACTTTCGCGAACTTGACGCTGACCGGGGACGCCGTGTGGTAAAGCCGAGCGTTCGCCCACACCCACAATTGGTTTAAACGCACATTGATCGGCGCCCAGTTGTCTCATCTGGTGATCTAATTGAAAAGCGATCGAACGTTCGGTTTGATCGGGTTGCAATTGATTTCGCACGATTTCAAAACCGCGTTGATTGATGGCGATCGAACGGCGAATCGCTTGGATTTCCGTGGGATGTTTGATCATCCGCAGCGATTCCACCAGACCACGCGTGGAAATCACCGGGCATTGCTGACCGGCTAAATCGCACAGTTCATCAAAAGTAGACTTGGTCAGTGTGTCACCCTCAATCCCAACACTTTTGCTGCCGGTGGAGCGGATCACCTGAGCGGCAATTTGATTGGTCGTCGAGCGCGAATCGCGAATTTCGACTTTCAGACCGGGGCATTCTTCCGCGATTTGAATTTCATAACGAGTATCGCTGATCAATATCGCATCTTTGCGACCCAGCCAGAGATAAGACGAATCGCCGCTAAATCCAGTTAGGTAACTGACATTGATGGGATTCGTGATTAGCAACGAATCGAGGTCCAACTCATTTCGTTTGCGACGCAATTGTTCCCAGCGTTGAGTATATAGACGATCCATATTTGGCTCGCGTGCTTAATAATTGTGCGAAAATTAAACTGAAGTTATTAGATTTGGTGTCATACGATTAAACGCGGATGTCTATCGGGTCCGCAAAAACTTGTTGATATCGATTGCGAACGGGTTCGACATAGCTTTCGATAAACTCCGTGACTTGTTCTGGCGAGCGACCCACCAACGTTTTGGGGTCTAACAACGTGTCCAAAGCGACTTTGGACAAAGTTGGCTCTGTTCGCAATCGGTCCAACAGATCATTTTCACCGCCCTGCATTTTGATTTGATAGGCAGCTGCATGACTGTGTTGACGAATTACTTCATGAATTGACTGTCGATCACCCCCTTGTTCCACAGCGGCCATCAAAATATTTTCAGTTACCATAAAGGGCAATTCTTGTTCCAAATTTCGACGCAAAATCGCTTCGTATACGACCATCCCGGCAACGATATTCTCAACTAGGATTAAGATGGCATCGATGGCTAAAAACGCTTGCGGTAAAACCAGTCGGCGGTTGGCGCTGTCGTCTAAGGTGCGTTCGAGCCATTGGTTGGCATAGGTCTGAGCCACGTTGGCTTGCAGATTGATTGCAAACCGTGCCAAGCTGCAAATTCGTTCGCTGCGCATGGGGTTGCGTTTGTAAGCCATTGCTGACGATCCAACTTGGTCCTTTTCAAACGGCTCTTCAATTTCCTTACGACTTGCCAGCAATCGCATGTCAACCGCAAACTTGTGGGCTGATTGTGCGATGGAGGATAAGACATCGATAACTTCGACATCGACTTTGCGAGAATAAGTTTGTCCGGTCACGGCATAAGACGAACTAAAACCCATAGCCTGGGCAACTTTTTCGTCTAAATCGCGGACGCGTTGGTGATCGCCGCCAAATAACTTTAGAAAACTGGCTTGTGTGCCGGTCGTTCCTTTGGCGCCTCGTGCCCTCATTCGCTGGGTGCGATACTCCAGCGATTCGAGATCCATGACAAAATCGTAACACCAGAGACAAGCCCGTTTGCCGATGGTGGTGGGCTGGGCAGGTTGAAAGTGCGTGAAGGCCAAACAAGCTGTGTCGCGAAATCGGAGTGCAAAATCGCCAAACAAAGAAATGATTTTGGCTAGACGAGCCTTGATCATTTCAAGTCCATCGCGCATTAACATCAGATCGGCGTTGTCGGTGACATAACAACTTGTTGCGCCCCAATGAATGATAGGACGAGCCGTTGGGCAAAGGTCCCCGAAAGCATGCACATGCGCCATCACATCGTGCCGTAACTGTTTTTCATAGCGCGAAACGGATTCAAAATTGATGTCGTCAAGATGTTGGCGCATTTCGGCCAATTGGGCGGCAGTGACATCTAACCCCAATTCGTGTTGAGCCGTGGCCAGCATTAACCACAGGCGTCTCCAGGTCGAAAACTTTTTTTGAGCACCCCACAAAGCCAACATTTCTGGCGAGGCGTATCGGCTACTCAGGGGATTTTCATAACGATCTTCAGCCATGGCAAATCACAACCTCATTAATTCCTAACAGAATTGACAATAACCCCAAAAAACGCGGATCAAATGCGCCAGGCTGCAAAATAGTCACCTGCATTTGAAGGCACTGTCACCGCCAAAAAGCGATCTTTCCCGAGACAAATTAGGTACCCCAGTCGGACCAAACCACCAGATGTTTTGGTTTATCAGGGAAAATCCCTCTTGGGTTCGCCGTGCAAACTGGTAAAATTTTCCGGTTGACGCAATGATTCGCGCGAACCTGCGACACTTGGACGATAACACAACCATCCCATTGTGCGCAGTAGCAAAATTTGGGCAATCGGATATCCAGAAATATCGAGAGGAATTGATCACGTGAGTAAAGTCCTCCCACTCACTTGCGCTTGGCTTGTCATTTGCGCCGTCGCAAATTTGGCCTCAGCTCAAGACCGCGTCGCTAGCGAGCAGATTTTGCCATCGACCACGAAGGCTTGGATCAGCATTCCTAACGCGGCGGATTTGATCGACCAATTTAATGCAACCGGCCTGGGGCAGCTGTCTAAATCAGACGCGATGGCCCCCTTCTTTGAGAGTTTTCGCGATCAGATGCGAAAAATGCTCAATGAAAAAAATGTCCGCTTGGGCTTGCGCGTCGAAGATTTACGCAACGTTCGCAGTGGCGAAATTTGTGTTGCCGGTGTCTTATCCCGCCCTCTCGGCGCCGAAAACCAAACAGTCACCGGTACTCACGGTTTAGTGCTGTTGACTGACGTGGCTGGCAAGGAGCAACAAGCTCAAGAACTGCTGGCGAAAGTCGAACGAGAAATGCTCGAACAGGGCGCTAAATTGGAACCCACTCAACCTATTCATGGCACCGAGTATTCGAAATGGCTAGTAAGCAATCAAAACGGGTTGAACCACTATACTTATCAATGTTTGACCGAAGGTTGGTTGATCGCCTCCGACAATGAAACATTGTTTCGAGAGATTTTGCAAAGACTTAAAAACCCCATTCAACCTGAACAACTCGATCGTTTGGCCGAAGTTCCGGCGTTCCAAAAAATTCGCCAACGTACAGCTTTGGACAATGTTTCGGCCCAATTGCAATGGTTCGTAGAACCGTTTGGTTATATCGAGCTGGCGGATGCGATCCGATCCGAACAACGTGTTTGGAAACGACGCAATGACGATATTATTCCGTTGCTCAAAGAACAAGGTTTCGATCTGATCGATGGCGTTGGTGGCTGGTTGGCTTTCAACCAAGGCCAACGGGATATGGTCCACCGAACCTTTGTTTCGACCAAAGAACAACGTCCAGGAAGCCGCGTTTCGTCTCTACTGGATTTCAAAAATCGGTGGGACTTATCACTCGCGCCACAGCCGTTCACTCCAGTCGACACTGCCAGTTATTTAACCCTTACTTGGAATATGACAGGCGCTTATAACAACTTACAGCCTATTGTCGATGCCATTCTAGGCGATGACGTATTCAATACAACGGTCGAAGGAATCAAGAAGGATTTTCAAGTCGATTTGGCGGAATTTGTCGGATTGCTAAATAATCGGCTAACAATCATCTCCAGAACCCGTCGGCCGGTCCAATTCGATAGCGAACAGATTGCCATCGTTGTCGGCGTCCAAGATCGCGATAGTGAAATTCGCGAGTGGGTCTTTAAAATGTTCAAAGGAAAAGCAGAAATTGCCACCGATGAAAAACGCGGGCTGCAATACCTAGTGGTCGACAATGGCCCGGTGACGGATGAAGAAGTCGATTGGGATTTTGACGAGACTTTTAATAAAGCCGGTTCAGGCGATCAAGCACAACAAAACCAAGTGGAACAATTTCGATTGTTCTCAAAAAGACATATCACGGTTCACCATGGCCATCTGATTGTCGCCAATAACATGGAATTTCTTATTGAATTGGTCGATCAAATCAATCCTACATTGTCAGTGGCACCCGATTATGTACAAGTGCAAGCGGAACTTGATACCATGGCCACGAGTGAACGGGTCTTCTGGCGTCAGTTCGGGCGATACGATCGTATACTAGAAACCAATTATGAAATGATGCGACAAGGCAAAATGGCGACTGCCGAAACTGCCTTGGCCCGAATATTGAACGAAGCGTTCAAAACAGAAGATGAAACCCTGCAAGAACGAATCCAGCAAATAGATGCCTCTAAGTTACCGGCCGATTACGAAAATCTCGTGGCGCCATACTTCGGTCCAAGTGGAACAGTAGGCGAGGTGCTCGATGACGGTTGGTTATTGAGTGGAGTGGTCCTAAAAAAAAAGCGAATGAACGATGATGATTTTGTAGAAAAGCCCGAAAGCAATCGGCGGCGATAACACTACGAAAGATTAACGGTTTCAAAAATTATATCGGCAAGCGAGAAGTTAACTTCTCGCTTGTTGCATTTGAGCTCCGAAAAATCGACCGAACAGCAAGATTTTCAATCGCGTTTCCATTGAATGCAGGCCCTTGGATTGCTTATTTTTGACGTTAACAGGCGGGCCAAAAATGGACGCTTGATGATTCGCCTCGCCTAGTCGCGCCACGATTCAAGCATGCCGATCCCAAACTAATTCGCCGCTTACCAGCAATACGAACAATCCGGCGCAAATTAGATCAGCAGTGGTTCCCGGGTTTCGGCGATGTCCGTCACTGCGCAACCACAGATCAAACTCGGCGATTGCCGGTTCGGCACAATGCCAATCTTCGTTCAACAGCTCCACTACACTTTGTGCCCGCTGCTGAAGTTCCTGGCCAACCAACTGACCCGATTTGCGAACAACTAACGAGTCTGATTCGCGGGCCAGCCAGCGGAGGTGGGTAGCGATAACAGCGCGTGGCAATGAATTCCATTGCTTCAGCGAGCGTTTAAGTTGTGGCCCAAACCAAAACAGGATATCGGAAAATCCAGTGCACCACTGTCGGGCAATTTGATCGCGCTCACGGCTCAATTCCATCGCTTCGATGATTTGCGGCAATTCGCTTTCTGGATTGTTAACATCGGCTCGAGCCGCCGAACCTATCCCACCGGGAGCTGCGATCCGGATGGCATCCAAAATCTGCCGTGTCTCAGATTGGGAGATCTTTCGCAACCATTGATCCATGCCGCTCGATTCGAATGTGCCCTGTTCAAACAACCATTTGGCTAAAGGACATAAAAGCAAAATGATGCCCAGATTGACATTGGTGCCCAATGCTTGTCGTGTACTGCAAGCGGCGGAATGTATCATCTGTGCTAGTGTAAGATCGGTTTGGCGGTCGATCACATCGCCTACGATTTGTCCGGCAATTACAAAATCTAAATAGCATAAGTCCGAAAAATTTGCTGCTGGATGAACATTGCCCGGTTTGGCAACCGCAGCTTCGAGTTGGCAAGCCAGGGCGGCAAAATGACCGAGGCTTAGATTGGGAAACGCGTTTTTTACCTTAGAATTCATAAATCAAACTTTACCCTGCCCCGACTTTTTTTGCACCGGGATTTTTAGTAAATCCGCCGGTCGTTCGGGTAAATTCGTGAAGGGAAGTGCCAACAATGCTCATAAAATCTACCGCTATCAGAAAATTTTGTACTTCAGTCCGCTACTCAAGGACCAAAGGTGTCCCGACACTGCTTTAAGATTTTTAAATCCATTACATTCGACAATTCATCATTGCGAGCGCTCGCGAGCCATTGGTGGAAAGGATTGGATGGCAATGGTCATCGCTCGCAGGTGTTAGATTTGTTGAAGTCTATTTCCACGGCGGTTGAAAGAAAATCGAAGCTGCCACCGAAGAAGCTGTTACGGGAAGTGTTGTGTTGAGATGGTTGTGTTGAGATGGTTGTGTTGAGATGGTTGTGTTGAGATGGTTGTGCTGAGATGGTTGTGTTGAGATGGTTGTGTTGAGATGGTTGTGTTGAGATGGTTGTGTTGAGATGGTTGTGTTGAGATG
>JBGSMY010000324.1:0-17163 GCA_041739975.1 Pirellulaceae bacterium | reverse complement strand
ACAAAAATAAAAAAAACGGCGATGAAAATAATCAACTAGTGAAATCGGAAAGTTTTTTTTCTTGCCGCCCAAGTGATGAAACGAGTCGATCTGAAATGCTCGTGTCCATCACCGCCGAAATCATATCGGCTATCCCGTTCTGGTCTATCGCCCAGTGTGATCGACACGCATCGAAAAACCTAGGTGCATCACCAAAGCAATTTTTGGCTATTTTGGATCCACAATTAGCCGCCTCTGCAATCTTGGCATTGATCGATCGGCGCCGCCTTTATGGTTCGCAGCCAAGTTCAATGTGGCCGCCGACCTTTTATAACGCCAGCGCAATCAACCAAGTTCCGGCCAATAACTAAACAAACAATTCAACAATTCCCAACGTCAATCCACAACGTCGAACTAGATTTTTCAACCGCGAATCAATATGATGACACTATACGAGAATAAAAAAACGAATCGATTATTTGGGAACCGGCCAGAGGGATGGCTGCGATTCGTTGATGCTGGGATGGCGTTCGATGTTGCTGGGATAGATCGGCCAAGACAGAGGCCGTTGTTGATCGACGATGTTGGGATGTTGGGATTCGTTGTTGATGCAGTAGGGATCACGAAAAACAAATCACCCATCCCTGGCCGGAACATCGCGCGAGGGGTCAGGGGTCGCGAAGTGTGCCGCCGCCACCCACCACCACCCACAATCGCTATTCGGAGTCACCAACAACCCGCAGCCACTACCTGCAATCACCGCCTCACTATCAGCCAGCAATGCCAACGAGCAATCAAAGATGCTTGCAACATCATGGCGCGTATCAAATATCCGACCGGCAACTAAGTTTGATAATCAAGATCGATTGAATAGCAATCTTGACAATAGTCGCCGGTGCAGTTCGAATGGCTTGAGTCGCCACCATTCGAATTACGATTTAAGTATTGAAAAGGCGATAAAACAAAAATGGGCTGGTCGTGCAGCAAACACGCCAGCCCCAGGACAGCGAGGATAAGTCGATGCCCAAGAGATCTAGCATCGCCATTCAAGAAGTCGTTCGGGATGGAAAAAAATATTACCGATATCAACCCCGCTCTTTAGATGACAAGAACAGAGATAAACGCCTCACGTTTTATCTGGGAACCCGTAAAGGCCATGCTCTTGAACGGTATCGCCATATCCGCCACCTAATCGAAGCAACGCGGCATGGTTCGCCCATTATCCATGCCGAAACACAAAACTGGCTTCGCACGTCAGCCCCAGTTAAACTTATCGCGCAGTTAGTCAAACATGGTATTTGTCAGCCAATCGAAGTTTGCCCAACCCTGGCCGAATTCATCGACGACTTTTTCGAATCGAAACCAGATGCCAGCCCGGCAACGTTAATCGTTTACGGTAATGCGAAGCGGCATTTACTTGCACACTTCAAACCCGAAACGCGAATCGATCAAATTTCCGCGCGCGATGCCGATGAATTCTGTAGGTGGCTGCGAAATCAACATCTTGCCGACCGGCCAGATAGCGATAGTGATAGTGATAATCAATCGAAGAAACGAAAAGCCCGTAAACTCGGTAATAACACGATTGCAAAACGAATCTCGGTTATTCGCCAGATGTTTAACCGTGGTATCGATCTGGATTTATTGACAAAAAACCCATTCAAAGCCAAGCGGACAACGCAAACGCCAGCCAAAAAGAGTTATGTCGAATGGTCTACCATCACCAAGGTTATCGAGCATTGCCCAAGTGCTGAATGGAAATTGCTGTTTGCCATGTCTCGGTCAATCCCGATTCGGTTGCCGTCTGAAATCAGAGAATTGAAGTGGACGGACGTAGACTTCGAAGGCGGCAAAATTCTGATTCGATCACCCAAGACAGCGGGCGCCGGTAAGGATTCGCGGCTAGTCCCCGTCATGGCTAAGTTTCGCGATTACCTTTTGCAGCTGCGATCTGAAAGTGATGTTGGTGGTGCGGTTTATGTTTTCCGCACACTGAGGACTCACACGAATTTAAGTACAACCGCTAGGAAATTTGTAGCCAAAGCCGGATTGAAAGCATGGGATAAGTTTTGGAATACCCTTAGAGCCAGCGCGTTAACCGATCTTTTAGACTCACACGGGATTCGGCTTGGTTGCATGTTCGCAGGGAACAGCCCAGCAATCGCCATGCGGAACTATGCCCTAGTTCGATCCGAAGATTTTGTCATGGATGTTGGGCCGGGATCGTCCCTATCAGCCAGTGGAGTGGGTGTCATGGCCAGCGGCATGGCCAACAGCACGGCACGCGGCAAGGCGGAATCAGTCGCCACCATCACAACAGACACCTTAGATGCAGCGACCGCCACCATCACCGTATCAACCATCGAATCAACCATCGAAAATACCGATTTAGAATTTGTGGTTGCCAAAAGTGTAGCGGAACCCAAGCGCATGACGACGAATGTAGCAGAACAAGAAACAAAAAACCCCGGAAATACGGTGTATTCCGGGGCTTTAATGGACGGTATTGGACTCGAACCAACGACCTCCACGATGTCAACGTGGCGTTCTAACCAACTGAACTAACCGTCCTAATCTCCGGCACATTTTTTCATAATCGTGCCAACAACTATTCCGCCAACAACCTTTCCCGACGCAATCACCCGCACTCGCCCAGAAACGACCGCCCAACCAATGTTTTTGTCATTTCCAATGGGCACATTTCGGATGATTCAAATTGGCAGTTGACAGGCCGAATTGTAACCCGGAAACGCAAGGGCGGCAATAGCTGAACACCAGCTGCACTCGCACGGACCAGCCAGGACCAGCACGGACTTTGAATCAAGCCGGCTGCCTTTCCAGAAGTGAACCTCGATCCCAAAATTGGACTCTCAATTTGGATTAGTCGAAGCACTGTGACCATGATGTCGATATCGCCGCTCTGCAAGCTAATTGTCGGGGGAAAGCGGTCGTAACCTTGGATTGCGGCCAAGCAGTTTTTTAGCCCACAAGTTCTAGTCCGAGTAGGGCCCTGATCGCAAATAATACTGTGGTTTTTACGGAAACCGACGTTTGCTGAGTCGGCTGTGACCACTATACTATCGACAAAGATCTTTTGCCGGCAATGATTATCTGTCGGCAATGATTTTCTGCGTGCTGGCAAGCCCAGGATGTGGCTGGCAATTTTTGGCGTGAGTCCCGCTGTTATCCAGCGGGCCATTCATCGATTTTCTATTTTTTTGACAATTCAAGTAATCTTATGGCTCAAGTCCGTTTGCCTGACGGTTCGGTTAAATCGTTTCCAGGATCTGTTTCAATTTTGGAAATCGCCCAAAGTATTGGATCCCGATTGGCCAAAGACGCTTTGTGGGGCGAAGTCGATAAACAGCCCGTGCCGCTGGATTACAAAATCACCGGTGAGCAACCCGTCGAACTAAAGATCATCACCCGCAAAGATCCGGTAGCTCTCGCCACCATGCGACACAGTTGTGCCCACGTGATGGCCCGCGCCGTGATGCGTCTGCGTCCCAATGTACAACTCGCTTTTGGGCCAACCGTCGATGGCGGATTCTACTACGACTTTGAAATGCCTCAGCGATTGACCGAAGACGATTTCGCGGCGATCGAAGCCGAAATGAAACGGATCATCGAACTGGATGAACCGTTTGAACGGGTAGAACGATCGCGCGGCGAGGCAATCTCGGTGTGCAAGGATATGCAACAGCACCTCAAGGTCGAACACCTTGAAACCGGACTTGGCGATCAAGAAAGCGTAAGCTTTTATCAACAAGGCGAGTTTATCGATCTGTGTCGCGGGCCCCATGTGCCGAGTCCCAAATGGATTGGGGCCTACAAGTTACTTTCAGTCGCCGGTGCTTACTGGAAAGGTGACGAAAAACGCCAACAGCTTCAGCGTCTGTACGCGACGGCCTTTTTCGATAAAGCGGAACTCGACGAACACTTGGAGCGGATTGAGGAAGCCAAAAAACGCGACCATCGCGTGTTGGGAAAACGATTGGGGCTATTTCATATCGACGATATGGTGGGTCAAGGACTTATCCTGTGGGCGCCCAAGGGCGCTTTTATCCGTCAACAACTTCAAGATTTCATTTCGGGCCACTTGCGTCGTCAGGGCTATCAACAAGTTTTCACTCCGCACATTGGACGCCTGGAATTGTACAAAACCAGTGGTCACTTTCCCTATTATCAAGAAAGCCAATATCCACCATTGGTTCAACGCGAGCATTTGCAGCAATTGGCCGACGAAGGTTGCACTTGCGGCCAATTGGCAAATTTGATGAAAGTCGGGGAGATCGACGGCTATTTGCTGAGGCCAATGAATTGCCCGCATCACATCAAGATTTATGGTTCACAGCAACGCAGCTATAAGGACTTGCCGGTTCGCTTGGCAGAGTTTGGCACCGTGTATCGCTGGGAACAATCGGGTGAAATCGGTGGACTGACTCGCGTTCGGGGATTTACTCAAGACGATGCGCATTTGTTCTGTACTCCGGAACAAGTGGGCGCCGAACTGCAAGGCTGTTTGGAACTCGTGAAAATTGTTTTTGCCGCGATGGGGATGGACGATTATCGAGTCCGCGTCGGGTTGCGAGACCCCGAAAGCGACAAATACGTCGGCCAAGCCGAACATTGGGATCTGGCAGAACAGGCGTGTCGGGAAGCCGCGGCCAATTTGGGAAAACCCTATACCGAAGAAAAAGGCGAAGCGGCTTTTTACGGTCCTAAGATCGATTTTGTCGTCCGAGACTGTATTGGCAGACAATGGCAACTGGGTACTGTACAAGTCGATTATAACTTGCCTCGTCGATTCGGATTGGAATATGTTGGAGCGGACAATCGGCCGCATGTGCCGGTGATGATCCACCGTGCTCCGTTTGGCTCGATGGAGCGGTTTATTGGGGTATTGATCGAGCATTTTGCGGGCGTATTCCCATTGTGGTTGGCACCCGAACAAGGACGTGTGTTGTCGGTTAGCGACAAATCGGAAGAATATGGCCGCCAAGTGGTCGAGCAGTTCCGACAGGCCGGTTTAAGGGTGGAAAGCGATTTCCGCTCGGAAAAATTGGGGGCAAAAATTCGCGATGCCCAAATGGAGCTGATTCCTTACATGTTTGTGGTTGGACCGCGAGATGCCGAGCAAGGGACCGTTTCCGTGCGCGACCGAGTGGACGGTGATATCGGAGCGATTACAATAGCACAGGCCATTGAACGGTTGACGCGAGAAGTCGCCGAGAAAACTGTGCGAAAGACTTTCCGCGGCTCGGCCGGTTTGGAAAGCGATGCGGTTGCCAATGACTACTAAGATGGATGGCGATGCAACGAAACCATGGCCGGCCAACAGGGTAAAACCCACCAGAAACGCCGGCCGTTCGCTGGATACCCTCTGGGAGGGTCGTAGGAATCAAGTAGACTAACACATGCAAGAACCGCGCAATGGGCGCGGCCGAATTCCATAGTTTTTGCAAGAAAGGGTTGACGTATCAACAAAGACCAGAAGAGCGACCAAAATCGCGTGAATGAACAGATTCGTGTTTCCCCCGTGCGCGTGATTGATGATCAAGGTGCACAATTGGGAATCTTGCCTACAAAAGAAGCTTTAAACCGTGCTCGCGAAGTCGGGTTGGATCTTGTGGAAGTCGCTCCGGACTCCAAGCCACCGGTCTGCCGCATTATGGATTTCGGCAAATTCAAATACGACAAAAATAAACGTTCGCACAAGAGTAAATCTCATACAACAAAGATCAAAGAAATTCGCTTGCGCCCCAAGACGGGACAGCACGATGTGGATTTTAAGGTCAAACAGGCGATCGGATTCTTAGAACACAAAGACAAAGTCACCGTGACGGTTGTCTTTCGCGGGCGAGAGCTGGCGCATATCGAAGAAGGCCGCAAGTTGATTTTGGGTGTGATCGAGCAACTCAAAGAATACGGTAAACTTGAAAGCCCGCCACAACAACAAGCGAAACGTATGAGTTGTACGATTTCACCTAATAAACAACCCTAGCTGTATAAACAACCCTAGCTGTCAAACTTTCGGTCCTGCCAGCAAGCTGGCGGGCGTGGCTGCCGGTGTTTCACCGGCAGCTTCGAACTGATTTTCTAGAATTCAAAATATCCGTCCTGCCAACAAGCTGACGGGGATCGAAGAATATCTAAGTTGGCTAGCTGCGCGCGTAAACTAGATCGCTCCGTGAAAGACGAGCCGCGCAAGAGACGCCGCGCAAGTGGTGGCAGCGCCAAATCAAATTGTGGGCAATTAATCGAGGCTAAATTACTTGCTCTTGGCTGCTTTGATTGCTTTTTGCAGGCGAGATTTTTTGCGGGCTGCGGCGTTACGATGAAGAATTTTCTTGGCGGCCGCTTTGTCCAATCGCTTTGCAGCGACTAACAATTGCGATTCCGCTTCGCCAACTTTTCCAGCTGCTGCGTCGGTTTTGACTTTTTTACCCAGCGTTTTCAATTCGCTCTTGACCGAGCGATTGCGAGCTTGACGAACTTTGCTTTGACGTAAACGCTTGGCAGCACTCTTAATGTTTGGCATCGATACTTTCCGACAGTGTGACTAACCGACCGAGAATCAAAACCGCAGATTATGTCGCGTTTACGTGGAATTGTCCAGTCGGCATGTGAAATTTTAGTGAGCTCAAGCTGGTTTTTTGAGCGTTTTCCCCATCCTGGGTATTTTTCGGCGTCTCTCCCTCCGAGCCCTTGAACCTGGGCCTGACATTAGTGCGGGAAAGCTGGGAGGAGCAGATGATGCCGCGTCGATTCAACAAGATTAAAAATGGGTTGGGGCAAGAAAATCGTTTTTGGTTCGCAGTAAACTTTGACTTCGTTACCGTCGCTGTTCGCGATAGGTGAACCAACTCATGACGGCAATGGTGCCAGCACCCAAAGCAAAAACGACATCCATCCACAGATTGGCGAACTTAAATGGCGCAGCCGATACCATGCCGGACAAGCCGAACAATAGGTCAACGACAAACAATAAGCAGACGATCCCAGAGATCGCCAACGAAATAAGGCACAGTATTTTCTGCATCCCGCAGTATTCCTACGCAATTGAATGGAAAATCGGCTCAACACTCGCAACGCGAGCGAAGCCAACTCTAGCGACTTTCGCTCCCGCACCCGTTTAGCTAGTATAATTGGCAATCTTGGGTTGTCACCGGTAGGGTGGTGGTCGTTTTTCGGGAATTGCCGAAAAATTATGCCTGGAACACGGCAGGTTATACCGTTTGTGCCCAAAACATGGGAACCCAGTGCCGGTTGGCGTTCCTAGTTGACCCACTCGGGGAGTTTGGGAGTTGCGGTCACACGATCGAAGATCCGCTATCTATTGAGGAGAAATTTGATGTCAACCGAAACCGATTCCACGTTAAGCATTGCGTCGGCGCAAGCATGGTCGGCGTTTCGACGTTCGATGCCGGTTGCCAAAAAATGGGCTTATTTTGATCACGCTGCCGTTGCCCCAATCCCTCAGCGCAGTTTTGATCGCATGGCAACTTGGAATGAACAGGCTTTGTATGAAGGCGATGCGGTTTGGCCTCGCTGGTCGGCTCAATACGAACAAACACGATCGTTAGCGGCACGGTTAATTTCAGCTCATACCGACGAAATTGGCTTGGTCCCCAATACGAGTTTTGGCATCAATTTAGTTTCGGAAGGGTTCCCGTGGCAAAAAGGCGACAACGTCGTTTTGCCTGCGGGCGAATTTCCATCCAACGTCTATCCCTGGATGCATTTGGCGGACCGCGGCGTGGAACTGCGAACCGTGCCGCTAGATGGAGTTCGTGTCTGCCCTAATCGAATTTCTGAGGCGTGCGATTCGCGGACGCGAATTGTTTCAGCCAGCTGGGTCGGATTTGCATCGGGCTATCGTCTTGACCCTTATGAAATTGGCCAAGTTGCTCACGATCACGGCGCGCTGTTTTTCTTAGATGCGATCCAAGGATTGGGTGTTTTTCCGTTGGACGTATCGCGTGGCTCCATTGATTTCTTGGCCGCTGATGGCCACAAATGGTTGCTAGGCCCGGAAGGCGCCGGAATTTTTTATTGCCGCCGCGAACATTTGCAAACCTTGCGCGCTATCAACGTTGGCTGGAACAGTGTTGCACAAGGTAATGACTACAATCGCATCGAACTGAATTTGAAAACAAATGCCGGGCGTTACGAAAGCGGCTCACAAAATTTGGTCGGATTTATCGGATTGTTAGGCAGTCTCGAAACGCTATTTGAATATGGACTGTCGCACGAATCAAATGCTCTCGGTCAACGAGTGATCGACATCACCGATCATCTGGTCCAACGGCTGCATCAATTGGGCGGCAAAGTCTTTAGCGATCGATCGACCGACGCAATCAAGTCGGGAATTGTTTCCTTTGAGTTGCCGGGATGCGATAGTTTGAAGGCAAAGACGGCGTTGTTTGAACAGGGAATTATTGTCAGTTTTCGCGGCGGTCGATTGCGTGCCGCCGCACATGCCTATAACGACGAATCCGACGTCGAACGTTTGATTGCTGGCTGCCAAACGCTAATGTCTCGCCGATAGTCTTAGGAATCCGTTTCATGAAAACAGCTGTCTATACTGGCTCTTTTGACCCAATCACCGTTGGGCATCTCAATATCATTCAGCGCAGCAGTCGCTTGGTCGAAAGCCTGGTTGTTGGCATAGGCGATAACGCCGACAAGCGTTCCTTATTTACCCCTCAAGAACGCTGTGAGTTGATTGAACGCGTCACCTGCGACTTGCCTAATATTGAAATCCGCACGTTTTCGGGACTCGCGGTTAACTTTGTCAAGTCATGTGGTGCAGCCGTTATGATTCGCGGCGTTCGGCCACTGACCGATATTGCGGCTGAGTTTACGATGACGATGGCCAACCGTCAGTTGGATAGCGATATTGAAACAATTTTTTTGATGGCCGATGGAGATTTCGCCCACGTTTCTAGTTCGCTGCTAAAACAAATTACGCCACTGGCTGGCGATGAACAGCTTGCAAAATTCGTACCTGTTTCCATAATTCCCGATCTTCGCCGCAAACTGCAACAAGTCGCTGCGAGCTAAAAACGGCCTTAGCGTTCGGACAATACAATGTATGTTTGGTTGCCGATTGTTTGGACGATTGCACTCGCCACGTTAACACTGGTGGTTGCGATTTTAGCCTCCAGTCATGCCTTACTGCGCAAGCGCGATATTCGGGCCGCGATCGCTTGGGTGGGATTTATTTGGTTTGTACCTCTAGGCGGCAGTATTCTTTATTGGTGGTTGGGTATAAATCGTATCCAACGCCGCGCGAAATTATTGCGACGACCATTCCATTTACCGCTTCCCATTTCCTCACCCGACCGCATCCAAGTGGGGCCTTGGGGTAATGATCGGTATCATTTGCCGATGGCCCAATTAGCTCGGGCCGTCGGACAAGTAACCCGTTGGCCCCTGTTGTCGGGAAATCAAATCACGGTGCTCGAAATTGGAACTGCATTCCGCCTAATTTTGGATGCCATTGAATCGGCCGAACAGAGCATTGCTCTGACTACTTACATTTTTGAATACGACAGTCACGGCGAACAAATTGTGATGGCGCTGGCTGCAGCGCGCGATCGCGGGGTCGAGGTACGCGTGATCGTGGACAGTGTCGGGGCCAAATATTCCGGACGCAATATCTTTCGGGCGTTGCGGAAATTTGCGATTCCGGCGGCTGAGTTTATGCCACAACTATCACCTTGGGCATTCGCCTATTCCAATTTGCGTAACCACCGCAAAATCTTGGTTATCGACGGCAATCGCGGTTTTACGGGGGGTATGAATATTCGCGCTGGTCAATGGTTGGACCGATCTGATCCCAGGGCCATCGAAGATTTACACTTTGAAGTTGCCGGTCCAGTAGTGGCTCAAATGCAATATGCGTTTGCTGACGATTGGTTTTTTTGTACGGCTGAGACGTTGTCGGGCGACGCATGGTTTCCGCCGCTGCGGGATGTTGGATCGATGTTGGCACGCGGTATCCCAGACGGGCCCGATGAAGATCTCGACAACATGCGCGCCACCTTGCTGGCCGCGCTCAGTGTCGCCCGCGAGAAGGTTAATATTATTACGCCTTATTTTTTGCCGGATTCGTCGCTGATCGCGGCCTTAAATGTTGCGGCACTGCGAGGCGTCGAGGTCAATATTCTGTTGCCCGAGAAGAATAACTTGCACTTGGTACAATGGGCTTCGACCGCCCAATTGTGGCAAGTCCTTGAGCGTGGTTGTCGGGTATGGATGACACCACCTCCGTTTGATCACACAAAGCTGATGGTGGTTGATCGCAGCTGGGTGGTGCTGGGTTCAACGAATTGGGACCCCCGCAGTTTGCGTTTAAATTTTGAATTTAATTTGGAATGTTATGATCTCGGACTGGCAGCACAGTTGGACGATCGACTGTGCGATAAGATTACGCGTTCGCGCGAAGTTACCTTGGCCGAGGTCGACAGTCGGACATTGCCGATTCGTCTGCGCGATGGCGCCGCAAGACTGCTTTCGCCTTACCTTTAGAGAAACTCATTAATAGATGTAATTCACACTCAACCTTTGAAAGATTAAAGCAATTTTTGTTAGGAAGATTTTTGGACAGGAAAATGGTGGGACAGGAAGATTCCAGCGGAGTGAATAAGTCAATCAGGAATACTTAATCAAAAAATAAACCAACCTGAATCTCAATTCTTTATGACATTCATTTTCTTGTCTCAAATTTTCTTGTCTCAAATTTTTAGGAATCGGCAAGAATCAGGGTGAAATTGAGGTATCAAGTTCAGCTAGAACGGATGTGAATTTTGGTGTTTTTGACAATAAATATCTTCTTGGCGCTGTGCGATTGAGCTTTGATCGAAAAGTTTTTCGAGGTCAACTACCTACCTGGATTACGATCTGAGCGATTTCGGCCGCCGTTTTTTTTGTTCCCGCGAATCCCTGTTCTTGGCCCACTACTTGATCTTGCCCCGCTGCCTGTTCTTGGCCCGCTACCTGTTCTTGGCCCACCAGAGTGCGAACGGTTTGATTTGGGGTCAACGGTTGGCGAAGAGTTTACTAGTACTGATTCGCCAGTTTGAAAACCACCCCCTGCATTTTTGTCACTCATGCGGCTGGATTTTCCGCCAAATGTTTTTCCAACGGTTTTAGCGAACGGTTTACCACCTGCTTTACCGAAAGGTTTGCCATCACGACCACCCGGTCGGCTGGGTTTGTCAAAGCGGTTTTCGCTGCGGCCGGCACCTCGTGGTGAATCGCCCCGAGAGCGTTTGTTATTGTCGCCAGTTTTGAATTTGCTGCCGAACGTTTTTGGACCGCTGCGCGAAAAACGTGTTTCGCCGGCGTCTGATTGTTGATCAGTGGACTCTTGCCGCGCTTGGAATGGGCGAGATTTGAATTGCGGCAATTTGGGGCGATCACTTGGCGTGCGTGTTCCACGAGCCAAATCTAATTGAGCACTAGTGGAGGATTGGGTCGTTTCATTGACGCCGCGATTGGATCGTGGGCCTGGTTCACGTTGATTAGAACGCGGTCGATCGGGCGACTCCGACGACTTATATCCACCTGGTTTTGAATAGGCGGATTTTGCGCGTGGCAGTTTACTGCCTGGAGGCAAAGCAGTTGCCGTTTCGGCAAACTTTTGCAATTTCAAGACCTCTTCGTCGGTCAGCCGTCGATAGCTGCCGCTGGCAAGTTCACCCAATTCCAAAGGTCCAATGGCGACCCGTTTCAGTCGTGTAACCTTATGTCCTAAACGCGCCAACAGTCGGCGGATTTCGCGATTCTTGCCTTCGCGCAGCACCATTTCCATAATTGCGCCGACGCGCGATTTGCTGATGATCCGAACCCGATGCGCTTTGGCTTTTCCTTCGGATAACCAAACGCCTTGTTCGAGTTGTTCGAGTTGTTCGGGTGTCGGTGAACCGACGACTTGAATCCAGTATTTTTTTTCCACTTGAAAACTGGGATGGGTAAGTCGGTGAGCCAGGTCGCCATCATTGGTAACCAGAATGAGCCCTTCGCTGGATTGATCGAGTCGACCAACGTTATAAACGCGCATGTCGGTTTTGATCAGGTCGACAACTCGAACGCGACCAGAAGGGTCATAACACGTCGACAACACGCCGACGGGTTTATTGACCATATAATACTGAGGTCGTTGAGGCTTAACCAACTGGCCGTCAACTTCAATTTTTTGTTGTGTCGGATCGACTTTGGTCCCCAACACGATTACGGGTTGGTTGTCGACCTCGACGCGGCCATCGAGAATCAATTGTTCGCATTCGCGCCGGCTGCCAAAACCGGCTCCCGCTAAAACTCGCTGGAGGCGCTGGGGTGATGAAGCGGGTTTATCTGATTCAGTATTGGGATCTTGGTCCGAACGTGTGTTCATATCGATTCGCTTGCCGCACAAATTTGTTGCGTCACAAAATTTTAAAAGACAGATCTAGCCAGGAAACGCTCGAGGTTACACATCCGCCACCATGTTCAATGATCGATCCAATACTATAATCGATTGCGAGTTAACGGCAAATGACTTCGGCCCAGAATCGTCGGTGACGTCGCTGGTGACGCTGGTTGCTCTCAGCCAATTTCAAGGCGATAGCCGCATCGTTGCTGGCGAATCGAAATGTCGTGTTTGCTAACCGAAACCCATATTTTTTATTCAGAGGTGCAGCGATGATCAAACTTGGTAAACCTAGCTTAGGGTTGGTTCGAGCATTGGTTACGGGAAATTGGCTAGCGGTATTGTGCATTGTGGCTGTGCTCTTAACCATTACTCAGCCTGCTGCGGCACAGGATTGGGCTAAAGCCAAATTAGAGGCCTCGCCTCGCCACGGCGAATGGGTTGAGATCAAACATGGCGACCGCAAGCTCGATGCGTTTGTGGTGTATCCCGAAGTATCGGAAAAGGCGACAGCGGTTGTCGTTATTCACGAAATTTTTGGATTGACCGATTGGGTCAGAAATGTGGCAGACCAATTAGCGGCCGCAGGCTACATCGCAATTGCCCCGGATTTGCTATCGGGCACAGGACCCGACGGCGGCAACACGAGCTCGTTTGCCGGCGTGGACGAAGCGCGTAAAGCGATCGGCACTTTACCTGCTGATCAAATCACAACGGACTTGAATGCAGCGGTCGATTATGTCGCCGGCTTGGATGCGGCCAATGGCAAAGTAGTGGTGACTGGATTTTGTTGGGGCGGCAGTCAGACGTTTCGATTTGCAACCAACAATAAAAAAATTCTGGCTGCCCTGCCCTTTTATGGTTCCGGGCCAACCGATGCCGAGTCGATTGCCCGAATTGAATGTCCAGTCTACGGTTTTTACGGCGGCAACGATGCGCGAGTCAACGCCTCGATCCCCAAAAGCGTCGAGTTAATGAAAGCCGCTGGCAAGACTTATGGGCCAATCGAGTACGAAGGCGCAGGCCACGGATTTATGCGAGCGGGCGAAGCTCCCGATGCCAATGACGCGAACAAAAAAGGTCGCGAGGTGGCTTGGAAACGAGTCCTCGAAATCCTGACCAAAGTCAGCGAGAAAAAATAGTCCCAATGCAATTAATTTTTTCACAGCGAGAATCGGTGTGAGTTGTCGGTACCATTACGATGTGATAGTGGTTGGCGCAGGACATGCGGGAACTGAAGCGGCGGCTGCGGCAGCCCGTTTAGGGGCCCGTACGGTTCTGCTGACCACCAATCTCGATACCGTGGGACAAATGAGTTGTAACCCGGCCATCGGTGGAGTTGCCAAAGGCCACTTAGTGCGAGAGATTGACGCGCTCGGGGGGCTGATGGGCCGCGCCATCGATGCCACCGGAATTCAATTCCGGATGCTCAACGTCCGCAAAGGTCCCGCGATGCATAGTCCCCGAGCGCAGGCCGATAAAAAGGGCTATCAGCTCTGGATTAAGCATGCGATCGAACAACAGCCTAACTTGGACTTGCGACAAGAAATTGTCGAAGGCCTGTTGCACGAGACGGTCGATGGCCAATGCAGAATTGTCGGCGTGGCTGTCAAAGGCGATGCCATTTACGAAGCGCCCGCGGTTATTTTGACGACCGGCACATTTTTGCAAGCCATTATGCATACCGGCGAAGCGAAAATCGCCGGTGGGCGAGCCGGAGAAGGCACGACCAAAGGTCTGAGTCTTTCTTTAGGCGAATTAGGATTTCGACTGGATCGGTTCAAAACCGGTACGCCCGCGCGACTCAACGGGCGCACGATCGATTATTCACAAACCGAGCGACAACCGGGTGACGACCAGCCGCAACCGTTTTCTTTCGTCAACGATCAATTGCAGGTGGAACAGTTGCCTTGTTGGATTACCTATACCAACGAACGCGTCCACGAACTGATCCGCAATAATCTGAGTCGTGCTCCGATGTATAGCGGCCAAATTCAATCGCGTGGCCCCAGATATTGCCCTTCGATCGAAGACAAAGTCGTGCGGTTCGCGGACAAGGATCGCCATCAATTGTTTTTGGAACCGGAGGGACGACATACCGAAGAAGTCTATGTCAACGGTGTCTCGACCAGTTTGCCGCGCGACGTCCAGGACGCCATGTTTCGGATGATTCCGGGATTGGAACGAGCGCAGATTATGCGTTACGGCTATGCCGTCGAATATGATTTTTGTCCACCTGATCAGTTACAACCAACGTTGGAAACCAAACAAGTCGCAGGTTTATATTTTGCTGGACAAATTAACGGCACGACAGGTTACGAAGAAGCAGCCGGGCAAGGTTTGATTGCAGGTGCCAACGCGGCACTCAAGCTTTCCAGTGGCAAAGAATTGGTGCTGAATCGAGAAGCGGCTTATTTGGGAGTGTTGGTAGACGATTTGGTGACGACCAGCGTCGATGAACCGTATCGGTTGTTTACAAGCCGCGCTGAATATCGATTGTTATTGCGGCAGGATAATGCCGATCGAAGGTTGACCGGTTTGGCGTATGAGCTGGGACTCGTTGATACCGGGCGCTGGCAGCGATTGCATGGAAAAGAACAAGATATCCAGCAAGCGATGCAGATTTTGCAAACTCAGCGAATCGAAGGCGTCGCACTGGAAAAGATATTGCGGCGGCCCGATACCAGTTGGGACCAATTGATCGGCTGGGCGCCGGAACTTGCAAAATATTCCGCCGATGTGGTGCAGCAGGTAGTTTATGACGTGAAATACGCGGGTTATGTAGCGCGGCAACAAGTGACGATCGATCGTGCAAGCCGATTGCGGGAAAAGCGCATCCCCGGCCATTTTGACTATTTATGCTTGACGCATTTGCGGATGGAAGCCAAAGAGAAATTAACGCAATTTCGCCCGGCGACATTGGAGCAAGCTCAAAGGATCAGCGGTATCACTCCCGCCGACATCGCCGTAATCATGCTCCACCTGCGCGAGGGAGATTAGCATGATTGGCCAGCGTGGCATGATTGGCCACAATCGTGCGAGCATGCTCTGTTCCGGATACTTCTCGGTTCCTAACGTCAATCAATAAAGAATTTCCGTGAAGCCAAGTTAATCGCGCCAATAGCAACTCTTGGGAATTTTTCTAGGCGATGCGACTTGGGCGTATCACTGAATCGTCAAATGAGACGCGCCAAACCGAATTGGCCAAATGATGTTTAGTTGAATCTGCGATCAAGCATACGCTGGAGTTAGGAACGGTTGGCGTGTGGTTTTTTTCGTGGGAAGCGATATAGGACAATCGCCCTACAATTAATTGTTATCAGTAAAAAGAGACCATTGGCGCGCCAGCGAGTTCAATCGATGAGTTTAATCGAGCTGTTTTATTCGGATGTTTTCGAATTGCCGTTACCGGAGGGGCATCGTTTTCCGATGTCTAAATACCGATTGTTGCGGGAGCGAATCGCGGTTGCTGCATGGTGCGATCATGTACGATTCAACTTGCCCCCCGCCGCGAGTGACGATCAATTGGCATTGGCACATTGCCGAGAGTACTTGCGTCGGGTTGTTGCCGGCGAATTGACGGAACTGGAAATTAAACGAATCGGATTTCCTTGGTCGCCACAGATGGTCGAGCGATCGCGGCGAAGTACGGGAGCCAGTATCGAGGCCGGTCGCAGCGCGGTCCAACAGGGGCTCGCGGCGAATTTGGCTGGAGGCACACATCATGCCGGACATGCCGCCGGGCAAGGCTTTTGTGTATTCAACGATGCTTGTGTGGCCGCGCGTGTGCTCCAAAGTGAAGCTTTGGTGCGGAGGGTATTGATTTGCGATTGTGATGTCCACCAGGGAAATGGCTCCGCCGAGATTGCTCAACACGACCCGTCGATTTATACGCTTTCAATTCACTGCAACCGCAACTATCCCTTTCGCAAAGCAACCAGTGATCTAGACATTGAGCTTCCGCCGGGAACTGGGGACGAAGTTTATTTGGCGTCGTTGGCGTTAGCTTTAGAGACCGCATGGGCGGAGTTTAAGCCGGATTTGGTTTTCTATTTGGCGGGAGCTGACCCTTATGAGGGCGATCGGCTGGGTCAATTCAGTTTGACGAAATGGGGGCTTCGCCGCCGCGATCAGTTGGTATTGGATTGGTTTCGCGATCGGGGTTTTGCAGTGTCCCTGGCAATGGCCGGTGGTTATGCGCCTGATTGTCGTGACATTGTCGATATTCATTTTGCCACCGTGGAGGCAGCGCAGGAACGTTTTCTGGCCGAACGAGCTACGAGCTACTAGTAGTGTGGTCGTGTAGCCGCCGCGTTACTGTAGCCGTCCGCGTTAAAGTAGCCGTCCGCTGTCCTCAGCGGCGGCATAGAAAGCTCTCTTTGTTTTAGTTTCCAGAAATTAGTCGTCGCTTGTCAGCTTGAGGACAAGCTGACCTACCGTAGCCGTCCGCGTTACAGTAGCCGTCCGCTGTCCTCAGCGGCGGAGTAGAAAGCTCTCTTTGTTTTAGTTGCCAGAAATTAGTCGTCGATTGTCAGCTTGAGGACAAGCTGACCTACCGTAGCCGTCCGCGTTAAAGTAGCCGTCCGCTGTCCTCAGCGGCGGCATAGAAAGCTCTCATTGTTTTAGTTGCCAGAAATTAGTCGTCGATTGTCAGCCTGAGGACAGCGGTTGTCTTAAAGTTAGTCAAGTAGCGAGAGGAATCTCGCGCCATTTTTGATTGATTTTGACGATATGGTTGAGTATGGTGATCAACTTTCTCATGCATG
>JBGSMY010000251.1:0-5070 GCA_041739975.1 Pirellulaceae bacterium | reverse complement strand
TGCAGTGACAGGATCATCAGAAACCCGGTATAGAAGAAGATGCCTTCCATAATCAGGTAATAGCCGATCAAGTTTTTCAAAAAGGTTTGAATTCCTTGGGGAGAGGATGTCGAGAAGTCTGGGTCGAGGACTTCTCGCGTCATCTCCATTTCAAACGCGTCTTTCCGCGTGATCGCCGGCACCTCTCGGTACATATTGAAGACTTCGCCTTCATTAAGTCCAAGGCTTTCGACGATATACAGAAACGTATGCGTATGCACAGCCTCTTCAAATGCTTGACGCAACAAATACTGACGGCACTCGGCATTGGTTAAATGCTTGAAAATGGCAAGGACCAAGTTGTTGCCGACCAAGCTTTCTGCCGTGGCAAAGAAGCCCAGGTTGCGCATGATAATCGTGCGTTCGCCGGCCGTTAATTCACTTGATCGCCAAGTTTCAATATCTTTGTTCATGGGTACTTCGGTTGGCATCCAATTATTGGCACAGCCATTGATGTAGTGTTCCCAAGCCCATTTATATTTCAGTGGCATCAATTGGTTGACATCGACTTGATGGCAATTAATCAAACGTTTGGCATCGGCGACAATGCGAGATCCTCGATCTTTCACTTCCGTTTTTTCAACCGTATCGATTGACATAGTAAATCCATCCTTTTGAAACAAAACCATAACGAGCTTTAATTTTTTGGCACGATGACGGCGATGTCAGCGGGCCGAAAATGCGGATTCGGTTGCCCGTATCCGCTTGAATTTATTGACAGGCTTCACAGTCAGGATCATCCAATCGACAAGCTCGTACTTCGCTTTGTCGAGTGATGACCACATCTGCGCTGGCGCTTTTGTTTTTCATCCACCGTGGCTGGACGCCAAACCGATTGATGTCGACGGTCGACTTCTCGACTTGCGTGGCCGCTAAGGTGCGCAAGTAATAAGTTGTTTTCAGGCCGGTGGTCCAGGCCAATCGGTACATATCATCGAGTTTGCGGCCATTTGGATCGCTTAAGTACAAATTAAGCGACTGCCCCATATCTAACCACTTTTGCCGACGGCTGGCACATTCAATTAACCACTTAGGATCAATTTCAAAAGCTGTGGCAAAACGATCTTTGATGTCTTGCGGCAATTCGGGGATTTCACCCAGCGAACCGTCGTAAAATTTGATCGCTTCCAATAACTCCTTGCACCATAAACCGCGTTTACGCAATTCATTAACCAAGTGGATATTGACCTGAATGAATTCACCCGACAGATTGCTTTTGACAAACAAATGTTTGTAAGTCGGCTCAATCGACTGCGTAACCCCAATAATGGTCGAGATCGTTGCGGTTGGCGCGATTGCCATAACATTGCTATTTCGCATGCCGTGTTGACGCACATGGTCGCGAACCGGTTGCCAATTCAAACTGGCCGAGCGATCCATTTGTACGGGCATTCCGCGTTCTTTTTCCAGCAGTTCCACCGTATCAATCGGCAGAAGTCCGCGATCCCATTTTGAGCCGGGGTAAGATGAATAGGTACCCCGCTCGGCAGCCAATTCGCTGGAGGCCAGAATCGCAAAGTAAGAAATTGCTTCCATACTGCGATCTGCAAATTCCACCGCAGCCGGACTGGCATAACTAATACTGCAGGCCGCCAAAGCATCTTGAAAACCCATCAAACCTAAACCAACGGGGCGGTGCCGCAAATTGGCATTGCGGGCCTCAGGCGTGGGATAATAATTGATATCGATCACGTTATCGAGCATGCGGACGGCCGTACGAACCGTCTCTTCCAGTTTCGCCAAGTCCAACTGGCCTGCGGAAATGTGGTTCAACAAATTGATCGAACCTAAATTGCACACGGCCGTTTCGTCGCCGCTGGTGTTGAGCAAAATCTCTGTACAAAGATTGCTGCTATGCACAACTCCCGCGTGATCCTGCGGCGAACGAATGTTCGACGGATCCTTAAACGTAATCCACGGATGTCCGGTTTCGAACAATCGGGTCAACATCTTGCGCCACATGTCGAGCGCCGGCACCGTTCGGAACAATCGGATTTTACCCTCACGCGCTTGTTGTTCGTAGAATTCGTATTTCTTCTCGAAAGCGCTGCCTACTAAATCATGCAGGTCCGGGGTTTCATCTGGACTAAACAGCGTCCAATCTTTTCCCTGAATCACTCGTTTCATAAACAAGTCGGGGATCCAGTTGGCGGTGTGCATGTCGTGGGTTCGGCGTCGATCATCACCCGTGTTTTTTCGCAAGTCTAAGAATTCTTCGACATCGAGATGCCAAGATTCCAGGTATGAACATACGGCCCCTTTGCGTTTACCGCCTTGGTTCACAGCAACCGCCGTGTCGCTGACGACTTTCAGGAACGGAATCACGCCCTGACTCTGCCCATTGGTGCCTTTGATATGCGAATTGGTGGCGCGAACACTGGTCCAGTCGTTGCCCAATCCACCAGCCCATTTCGAAAGCCGTGCATTGTCGGAAATGATCTTGAAAATACTATCCAAATCATCTTGGACGGTGCTCAAATAACATGAGCTTAATTGCGGATGCAACGTGCCGGAATTGAATAATGTGGGGGTGGCCGAAGTAAACCGGAAAGTGGACAACAGGTTGTAGAACTCGATGGCCCGTTGAGTCTTGGATTCGCCTTCATTAAGCGCCAAGCCCATCGCCACTCGCATCCAAAAATACTGCGGTGCTTCAAATCGGCGTCCTGAAATGTGCAACAGATAGCGATCATAAATGGTTTGTAAGCCCAGATAGGGGAAAAGTTGGTCGCGATCGGGATCAATGGCAGAGGCGATTTGAACCAAATCGAATTCTAGCAATTGAGGCGATAAACGCTTGGCCGCAATGCCCGTCTCCACAAATGTCGGGAATCCCGCCGCATAAAGTTCCGCGAGGTTGTCTTCGTCAGCCGATTTTCCCAACGATTCGCGGTAGATGATGTTGAGCACCAATCGCGAGGCTACTCGGTCGTACGATGGATCCATTTCAATGCGAGCTCGAGCCGCCAACACCATGGCCCGACTGATCTCTTTTGGTGTGATGCCGTTGAAAAATTGTTTTTCTACTTCATCATACAAATCCGTTGTTTCTTCGGCATCTGTCAAGCCTTCACATGCGCGGCCGACTTGATTTCGCAAACGGTTGAAATCCAAATTTTCAACCTGTCCGTCGCGGTCAACCATGATTGCCGGAAACGGTTCGGGACTTTCCATCCGCTCTTCGGCCCGCAATTGACGAATCTTGGCATGTTCCGCCCGGTACAAAATATAGCGACGAGCCACGGCAAAAAATCCTTGCCGCATCAATTCAGCTTCCACCAAGTCTTGGATGTGCTCGACGGTAACGCCATTGGCCAGTTTAACGAGGTCTTCCCCAATCGAAGCCAATACTTCGTCAGCCATTTGCTCGATTCTTTGCCGAATCGATTCATCCAAATCCGTAGGCTGATCCAAGTTCTGTTCGGCGCAAAAAGCTCGAGCCATCGCTCGAACGATTAGCTGGCGATCAAACGAAACCACCCGTCCATCGCGTTTCTTGACCTGCAAAGCCGTGGCGACATGTTCCAACATTCCGTCGTGCTCCTGAAAAAAGAAGTATTAATCCTGAGACCAGCGATCGGATTGGAAACTGCGACGGGGGGACCGCTCCTGGCCTCCCTGCCCTGATTCCAACCATTAAGTGACTTGAATTGACTCGCTGACCTTTTGCCATTTAGGCAATGAAACACAATCCTCCTGGTGCGCGTCGTCCACTGCCGCAAATTTATCTATTGGCCGGACCAGTCGTATTGGCTCTACCCGGTTGGGTGTTCGCCTGCGACTGTCCTGTTCCAGTAAATTGCAATTCGGCTGGAGTTGGCGCCGATGGCCGTCGGTGTGGGGCTTTGGGCCCGCCGTGGCCGTCGCCTGTTTTGCTGTGGTTGCTCCCATCGTCGGGGGCTCCATTTCAAGGAATGAACTTTTGACTGCGATCAATCAATCTCTGGGTCCCATTCCCCTGCGTTTACAGGTGGGAGCCCAATATATCGACAATAAGTCGTTTGTCAACACAAAATGTTGTGCTGTTAATGATATCGGCAAGTTGAAGCAAAAGTCCAGTAAAAATCAGCTTTCGGTGCTAGCAGGCTGTTTTTTCAAGTTCAAAAAAGGTTAAAAACGGCCCTTTTTTGGCGATCGAAAAAATTAAAAAATCTACACAATTGGCTGAGAAAATTTTGTTCCATTCCCCCCCCCCCCAATAATAGGGGAATTAGCAAAACTGGCGGCTTCCGTGGCATCACTCCGGTTATCCGCACTGTCCCAGCCACTTTTTTGACTCTCGCACAAAAAACACGGGGACGTCTGGCGGGCTCGCCGTGGAAAAACTGTTGTTGGTTCCAAACGCCTAAAAAGGGTTGATTTCAATTGATCATTAACGCCCAGCAAACTCGCACTCACGAAAATCCTACGAACCAGATGTTGTTTTTGCAGCCAGTTGAACTTGGAAGTTTTCCTGGTTTTTTGCACAATGGTGGGATGAACGAATCACAATCACTGCAAATCAAATTCGAAAAAGGAGGGGTCGCCGGTGCGGATCGCCCGATCTACTCGGATCATGTTTTCCAGTTCGTTACCGGTCAATCGCATTTCATTCGCGATAAACAGTTTACTCGATTGTCTACGCACGATTTAGAGCTGCTGTTTCGCGCCATTGACTATTGGGCGTTTCAGGGCGTGATTGGTGAATTCTGTCAACAACACGGACTGCCCTTGGCATTTCGTTTGGGCAAACGCATGACGAAGACTGGCGGCACGACAACGCGTCGCGTGTATCCACAGCGGCCCAAGCACCCCGAATTTGAAATTGCCATCTCGCCCAACCTGCTATTTAACACGTTTCAGACCGAAGCCCAGGCCACTGTGGCCGGCGTCGTGTGCACAACAACATTTGATGCCATGCGATTAATCATGGAACACGAGATAATACATTTGGCCGAAATGTTGGTTTGGCAAACTTCAAGTTGCGCGGCCTCACGATTTCGCTCGGCCAGTTGGCGCTTTTTTGGCCATCAGTCGTCGAAACACGAACTG
>JBGSMY010000249.1:0-16440 GCA_041739975.1 Pirellulaceae bacterium | reverse complement strand
CGATTATGTGTGTAGTGAAAAACAGAATGTACCCCGGGGCAAGCCCTTGGGTATTCGTTTGTGACTCGAAAGGTTTTTTGGCTTCGGCCCGGTGTAGTGAAAAGCAGAAAGTACCCCGGGGCAAGCCCTAGGGTATTCGTGCGCGGTTGCGTTGCAGGTGTTTGTAGTGAAAAACACAATGTACCCCGGGGCAAGCCCTTGGGGTATTCGGCCGCGGTTGCGGCGAGTCCGTTTGTGTAGTGAAAAACAGAAAGTACCCCGGGGCAAGCCCTTAGGGTATTTGACCGCGGTTGCGGCGCTCGTATGTGTAATGCAAAACAGAACAATCCCCAGGGCAAGCCACTGAAATATTTGACTGGGCATGCCCCGCGATAATCGATTTACTGGCAAACCGAATTTTTTACTAGGAACAACGCTTGCCAGTCGCGACAACTTGATACTCGATCCATTAGAATGAGCGAATGCAATTTATTTTTTTCCAGATCCGAACCGTTTATCGCCAATTAGTGAGACCTAACCATGCCCGCGTTTAATTTTCAAGCGTTCTTTCAACGGTTCCGGCTCAGTGCGTTGCGGACTACTTTGACTTTTGGATTCGT
Source organism: Pirellulaceae bacterium (assembly GCA_041739975.1). Taxonomy (GTDB): domain Bacteria; phylum Planctomycetota; class Planctomycetia; order Pirellulales; family Pirellulaceae; genus BJ22. The sequence goes on along the minus strand of JBGSMY010000249.1, from coordinate 15,841 downwards.
TGGCGCGATTGCCACCATCGCGAGCGCCGACGAAGTGTTGTGGCCGCAATTCCGTGGCCCGGCCGCAAATCCAGCGGTCGAAAATCCAGCGCTGCCAACCACTTGGGGGGACGAACAAAATATTGAATGGTCGCAAGCAATCCCAGGACGTGGCTGGTCTTCGCCGATCGTTGTCGGCAAACAAATTTATGTGACCACGGCGATCACCGAGGGCGCTTCCAAATCACCACAAACCGGCACGGACTTCAGCAATGAATATGTTGCCGAGCTAACCAAACAAGGCTTAAGCCAAGAAGAGATCATCAAAAAAGTCACGGAACGGGATATCGAATTGCCAAACGAAGTGACTTTGAGCTATCGCCTGATCTGTCTCGATTTGGACTCGGGCAAAGAACTTTGGCAAAAAGAGTTCTTTCATGGCCCACCACCAGGCGGACGGCATCGCAAAAATAGCTTTACTTCGGAAACACCCGTCACCGACGGCAAACACATTTATGTTTACATCACTGGGCTCGGTTTGTTCGCCTATGATTTAGCGGGCGAATTGGTTTGGAAACGCGAATTGGAAGCCTTTCCCATTTATCTCGATTTCGGTACAGGTAGTTCACCGGTGCTGTGTGATAACCAGTTGATTATTGTCAACGATAACGAAAAAGAATCGTTCATTGCTTCGTTTGACAAACAAACGGGTGAACCAATTTGGAAAACCAAACGGGGCATCGAAAACCCCGAACGACCACTGCCAGCCCATTCTGGCTGGGTGACACCCTTTATTTGGCGAAACGCACAGCGAACAGAAATCGTTGCCATGGGACCAGGTGCTGTAGTCTCTTATGATCTTCAAGGTAACGAACTTTGGCGAATGACCGGTGTGACTCCAGCGCCGGCTGCAAGTTCGTTTGCGGTTGGTGAAAATCTGATCATCAATGGCGGACGCGGACAACCGATTTACGCTGTTCGACCCGGCGCAACGGGCGATATTAAATTGGGGCCAGAACAAGATAACAGTGAGTTTGTAGTGTGGGCACGTCCTCGAGCTGGTACGTATATTCCTACTCCGGTCGCTTATGACGGCGCATTGTACGTAATCGCCGACAACGGAATTTTGACGCGAATCGATTTGGCCAGCGGCGCGGAATCGTACAAAAAACGGATCAAAGCGTCAGGTGCCGATTTTACGACTTCACCCTGGGCGTACGGCGGGAATGTGTTTTTCGCCAGCGAACAAGGAGACGTGTTTGTGGTCAAAGCAGGCGCAGAGTTTGAAGTAACCCATGTCAATTCAGGCGGCGAACTGTACATGGCTTCTCCAGCTATAATCGACGATCGATTACTTCTGCGAACCGAAAATCGATTGATGTCGATCCGCAATCAATCTAAAATCAATTGAAATAGGTCCGATATTTTCGGGCCATTTGCGGCTAAACTCCACGAATTTTCGTGCGTCAATATAGACGCGTTGAATAAATATGGCTCGCCGAGGAATTTAGTGGTAAAAAAGATTTAACCACGAAAAACACGAACAACGGATTCGGGCGGGCGTCAGACTGGTTGCACGGAATTGTCGGCAAGTTTGAAGTCGACTCGATATGCCCGTTCGCGAGAATCACACAGAATAGTTGGAAAGATTCATCAATCGTGGCTAATCGACTAGAGAAACCTGAAGATCGTCCCCAGCCCGCCGCTAAAATTCCTGGATAACCATAAATATAGATGTAATGAGTTTATTCAACTGAGTCGAGTTGGGTCAGTTGCGGTTGTCAATCCCGACTTGTTCAAGCAATGGGGCAATATGCCAATCTACGTCTACGAATTGATATTGCCGGACGGAAGTGGCGGCGAACAATTCGAAATTTTGCAATCAATGAGCGCTGAGCCATTGAGCGTGCACCCGGAAACCGGTCAACCAATTCGCCGTATCTTGACCGCCGCTGCAATGGCCGGGAAATGGTCCGATCTGAAAAATAGCCAGCGACTGAGCGATCGTAATTTGGCCGCCAAAGGCTTTACGAAATATACCAAAACAGATAGCGGTCGGTATGAAAAAACCACCGGTACTGGTCCCGATACGATCTCTCGCGGCAATCGCCAATAGGGTGTAGGCGAGCAAGTGGCCCGAAAACAGTCTAGCCCGAAAACACTGTAGCACGAAAACACTGTAGCGCGAAAACACTGTAGCGAGACAGCACTGTAGCGAGATGGTCCTCACTCTTGTGCGCAGGCCCTTATTCAGTAACCGCTCCAACGACAACCTAGATTCGCGGCGACCTAATCTACCTGCGACTCGATTTCTTCTCGACCTAATTCTGGTGTCGATGTATGTTAATCGTTCTCGCGTTGATATTGTCCAGTCCGATGTTAAATCGGTTTGCGATCGTATTCTGCTGGCGCACATCGATTGCGGGCAAACGATTACTAAACAAGAATCGATTGAGGACATTCGATCGACTTTGCTCTGCAAAAATCAACGCGTCCTGCTTGACACCTGATGTAGCAATGGCTACAACTGACAAAATGTAGCATATGCTACATCTGTTGAAAAGAGCTTATTTCCAAGATTCTCAGGAGTGACAAGCCATGGACAAACATCGATGGACAATTGGGTTTTCACCGCAAAGGACCGCAAAAACGGCATTTACCTTAATCGAGTTGTTGATTGTGATTGCCATTATCGGGGTTTTGGTAGGCATGTTGTTGCCGGCGGTGCAACAAGTCCGTACGGCCGCGCGACGATTATCGAGTGCAAATAATATTCGGCAAATTGGTTTGGCCCTCCATAATTTTGAATCGGCCAATCGCCGCTATCCACCGGGTTATCAAATCGAATTGGGCCATCCAGATACTTTTGCCGGCACTCTCGATGCGCCTCCCGGTTGGGCTTGGGGAACCTACCTCTTGTCTTTTTTAGAGGCCAACAATGTCTACGACCAATTGGATTTAAAATTGCCCGCGTGGGATCCTCTAAATGCTGCAGGTGCGATGGCGACCGTGCCCGTGTTTTTGAATCCTGGTGCGCCGGGTGGAGAGGGCAATGTCACTGTTCGCGATGAGTCGGGAATTGAATTGGCGGTGTTTGGGCGATCTCACTATGTGGCCAATGTCGGCCAAGACGAGCCTTGGGGATACGTGCCACCTTTAACCGATTGGGCTCAAACTGCATCAGGACCCTTCTATCGCAATTCGCGTGTGCGGATTCGAGACGTCACGGATGGGTTGAGCATGACGGTATTTATTGGGGAACACACTACAATTAGCGACAAGACTTGGGTGGGTGTGGTTCCCGGCGCCGTGTCCTGTCCCAGCGATCCCACACGGTTTCCATTTACTACCTGTGATGCTGCAGCCACGTGGGTCTTGTGTCATAGTGGCCCCGCCGCCTCAGAGCCCGGAGTCGTTCATCCACCCAGCTTTCCAACTTGCCATGTTTGCCAAATGTATGCACCTTGGCCCGGAGCCAACGTGCTATTTGGCGACGGCAGTGTGCGCTTTATTCCTACCACAATCAACGTCGACATTTGGGCAGGGCTTTCAACCATCGCTGGCGGCGAAATTGTTAGCGATGAGTTTTAATTAACGTGTTAACGATACTGCGTTATCGATATCGCCAACTAGCACTTAGTCGCTGTTTTTACGCGTCACACGTCAACTAAATCAAATGTTTCATTGTGCACTGTCGCACTTTTTTTGAGAGCTCAATAATATGCAAACTCGATCAAAATGGCTTTTATTTGCTGCCCTTTTATTGGCGCTGTGGTTTCTCTGGGGACCGCGCTGGCGGCAATACCCCCCCGTCTCTTCGCCCGAGGCGTTGACGTTAATCAAGCTGTTTTATAACGCCAGTAGTGCGCGAGATCCGCAGCGAATGGTAACGGCTCAACAGCGGCTAAAAAGTCTGATTGAATCGGGTCAACTGACACCAGCGGAACAAACGGCATTCGAACGCGTGGTCACACTCATTCAAAAACAAGAATGGGAACGAGCTCAACGCGCATGTCTGCAGTTTGCGGATGATCAAATTGGTCTTGGGGCAGCAGCGAATTCTGCATTGCAGCCAAGATAAATAGTGGAGAGATCAATGGCGACAACGGGCTTCCTTCAACAAGCAACCTGCCGCCATTTGACAAGTCCTAGGTTGATTTTCACGCGTCGCAGCGGACTTGCGAAAGTTATCGGACGCCACGCTGATATTTTTCTTGGAGTTTCAACAGAGCTTCACAAGACCTTCATAGTTTTCGGATAATTTATTAGAACTTGCGTTCAAGATCCATCAGCAAGATGAGTCGCAGTCAGAAACGGCAAGAAACCGATGATCGATCAACAAGAGGAGAAGTGCAATGTGGACCAAGCTGATTGTGGCGATGACCGTTTTGAGTTGGGGGGCAGTGACGGCCAATCCGGCTGAGGCTCAATCAACTCGAGAAACTCTGATCGGGTTGCGATTGGTCGAGCAGCACATCAATGCTGAATCCTACTACAACGGCAGTTCTTTTAGCGGCGGTGGAATTATGTCGGCGATTGCCACCTATCGGGTCGTCGAGCGCAATGCCAAGGGGCGAATCATCCGACAAACTACTGTCGAACGCAACGAAACATTTCACCCCGAAATTACTTGGTCGTCTAGCGACCCATCGATATATGATTTGGAATATGGCAATTTCGTACAAAGCAATGGCTATCTACCGGATGGACTTTATATTTACGGAGGTGACAGTTCGGCCGTGGGAACAACCGTAATTACGGTCAAGCTCAAACGATTCACTGCCACGGGATCAATCACGTTTTGGGCAGACTAGATTTGCGACGGCACCTGCCAGTAGATTTCATGCTGCGAATTCTAGATCGTGGCAATGAGTTTCGTTACTGTCTTGTCCTCACCATCGATTTTCGAATCCATTCAACCCAAGCTCGAGCGGACGATTGACGAATGGGATCAGTCGCGTCAGCGCGATAATTGGCTGGATTGCCAAAGCGTTGTTCCAGTAAGGTCGCGGCGACTTGGCGAATCGCTAACTGTGCGTGATCGAGCGATTCGATCACGGGTTCGAGTTCCACGATTGATACGGGTGCCCGCGAGCGGTTCGCCCGCCCGAGATTCATCAAAGCCCGCAATTGTGTCGGTCGCACTTGATCGACAAGCAATTGTCGCCAGTAGCGTTGCATTGGTCGCTCTGCAGTCGGCAAATTTAGCAGCCATGAGGTGGCGTGTTCGCGAACGCGAAGGTCGCGATGTTCGAGCGCCACGAGTAAGTGTTTTTCGGGTGCTAAAGAAACGAGCCAGTGGTTCGCTAGAATCTGTTGCTGCCGGGTACCTTCATGGGCGAAAGTTAACAAGTCCTGGGACAAATCGTGACTGTCCGCCAACCGTTCCCGGCTTGTCCGGCTCCAAGTCGTCATAGGGGTTTCATTTTTCCACCATTCAACCCGTTTTTCATTGGCGGGCTGAGCGGCTCCGGTTCCAACAATTTGCAAATCGTAATATTGAGAAGCACGAACTCGGATTCCTTCGACATCGACTTCACCGTTCGAGACGAACAAACAAGGAGTCTCATTCACCCATTCAACTTCCCAAGTGGCCGATTCCGATAGCGAAACGATCGAGACATGCGATTCTTCCCATTGAAAGGTCAAGGCAAAGTCAGGAGGCATATCGACAAACGCCAGCGTGCCGCGAAGCAACTGGACACGACTGGCTAAGGTTTGTTCTTGCATCGTAGCAGACAAAGAAAACAAACTGTCTCCGCGGGCATAGATCTGTCCGCTTACTGGCAGCGAACAACTCGCGAGACTTTGGGGCAATACTTGGATCAATGGCGAAATGATTCCTAATGGCAACGACTTGGGGCCCTGCCAGGGCGAATTTTCCTCGAGTGATCGCCAAGCAAATAGACCGACCTGAGGTTCCCAAGGAAGTGCGATGCCAATATCGGCGCGGAGCGTATTCTCATTCGGATTGGCCGGTGCAATACGAATCGGTTCGGAGGGCTTTATTCGTTGTGGGCTTTGAGCGAGATGAGGCGAGTTATTTCTTTGTGGAATATCGCCTGGAGGGTTCTCGTTGGCGTCGTTGCGTTTGGTACTGTCTGACAGGTTGGCAAGTGGATCGTGCGGCGGGGCCGGTGTTTCCGGCAAATCGTCGGTGGCGGGCTGTCTGGAATCGCTGGCTACGTCAACTGGTTCTGATGGCAATGGATCACTGTGAGTGATGTGTGTTGGTTCACCTTGATTAAACGGTCGATAATAACGCCACATGCCATAACTCGTCGCAAAAAGCAATGCCATCAACAGGCAGGCAACGGAAAAGGCAAAGGTTCGCGTGCTTACAACTTGTTGATGACGCGCTGGCAATGGGGCACGAACAAGCGGTTCTGACCCGTGGCGATTTATATCGGCGATTGCTGCAGATGCTTTCAGCGTCCGTGGCGAGCGATTTGAAACCCCCAGCGGCAATGCCATCAGACGTCGCGATAATTCAATCGAGAGCGGCAATTCCACGGATGTTGTTCGCCCATTGCCGGACGCGATCGATTGCTCTAGATATAAACACACAACTTCCGACAACAAATCATGATCGGCCCAACAGCATTCTTCAAACTCAGTACTACGTGTGTCGGGTAGCCGACGATCTAAATAAGCAGCGACCAATTCAGGATGCACGTCTGGATTAGTCCAACTTCTTGCGGTTGATGAGTTATTGACCAGGGATCTCAATCGGTTCCAACGGTCGCACCACAAGGGATGGCGAGCGATTTGCGATTGCAAATTGGCTTGGGCTAATTCAGGCATTTGGCCGGACGCCAGCTCCAATAATTGTCGAAGTTGAATCGTTTTGTCCTTCATGGGCTCCTCATCAATTTCTTCAATCGCATATGAGCCCGATGGAGTTTGGGGCCAATTGAATTGACTGACAAACCTAGTCGTTGGGCGATGGCTCGATAATCCAATTGTTCGAAGTAATGCATTTCCAACAATTCTCGATCCCGTGTTTCAAGATGAAGCAACCGGTGGCGAACTGTGGCAATGGTTTCAGAATCGTAAGTATCGAGCAGAGGCGGTGCGGCAAGGTTGGCGAGTATCTCATACTTGCTCGCGTGACCATTCCCCGATTGTCGAAACCGATGGCTGCGTTTGAAATGCCGCCAACATACTCTTTTGGCGATGACTAAGAGCCAAGTCGACAATCGACACTTGAACTCAAATCGTTGCAGTGCCGCGAAATCGTCTTGTACGATTGCTGTGAAGACCTCCGCCAAGATGTCTTCCAAATCATGGGTTCGATTGCTTTGATTCGTCGACTGAAGTTGGCGTTGTAGAAACTGAGCCACAGGAGTTTGATATTGCAGCACAAAGTGTTGCCAAGCGTCGGCTTGGCCAGCTACCAAGCGCGCAACGAGTTGCCGGTCCTCATCTATTGTCCGGTCCTCATCTATTGGCTGAGTTCCGTTCAAGTCGTTTGTCATTTTAGGAACACTGGGTGTTCGATTCATAGGATGTTGACCGGGTGACGCAATCGTTGGTATGCGATTTCGATCGGGTCGCGTGAACAAAAATTCTTGGTCGCTTGTGGAATAAGACGACCAAGACAGTTGATTTATTTGCTCGCTCCAGAAAATCTTCTTGAAATTGCATAAACCATTCGACAATTGAATTGGCCGCGATTCCAGCAATTTGAACGATAGGTGGGGCCATTCTGACCGCTGAACCTACCGAGCCGCGTTGCTAACTTTGGCTGAATTGTCGCGACATCGATTTGTCGGTCGAGACTCCTAAAACAGATCGCGAATTTGTTGTACGGCCGCAACTCGCGAACGTTCAATGGTTTGCAACGCCAACTCACAGCGCTCTCGCAAGCGGTCGGCCAATTCAAAGGCATCGAGTTCTCGCAAGGTTTGGATGCATTCTTCGCACAAACGCTCAATTCGTTGTCCACATTCACGTGTACTGAGGTTTATTTTTTGGATGCAGCGTTCGGCCAATTCGCGGGCGGCAGCTGTCCGTCCCGCGGCCAATAATTCTCGTATCCGCGGCCGACATTCACGGACTACTTGATGATGGCCTTGCACACAGCGTTCGACCGAGATTCGCAATTGAGACAGGCAACGTTGAAAGAGGTCCTCGGCTTCATCGGCTTGAACAGGCTGTGGCATAAAGGCCAAACAACAAATGCCGAACAGAACTCCCAGATACAATCGTCGATACATTGAAAGACTCCCTGATGTTTTGATTGAAAAAGCGTGGTTCGGTTAAAACCCGAACTCGCGAAATGGACGACATTGGTGTTCACTGATCCGGACCGTGAATAGTGGGTTAGTACCAGGAGGCTCTTTTGTCGTACAGTTTTTTTAGAAAATATTGCAAAATATACAAATTGCCGCAGCGAATACGGGAAAGTGCACAAGCGGCCAAAGAAATTTCTCGATACGATCAAGCATTCGAACGCTGGCGAAACCTTCATCGATTCGATTTGGTAAGCGTTAGGTCAAAACCACTTAGTAGTCATTTGAATTCTGAAACACGGTGATCCATGGATTTGATGATAGAGAACTTGTCGAAAACCTATGGCAATGGCGTCCGGGCATTGGTCGATGTTAATCTGACGATTCCGCGAGGAATGTATGGATTACTGGGCCCCAATGGCGCCGGAAAGTCGACATTGATGCGGACGATCGCTACGCTACAGGACCCCGATCAAGGAACGATTCGATTGGGCGAACTCGATGTTCTGCGCGATAAGTCGGCGGTGCGACGGCTCTTAGGTTACCTGCCACAAGAGTTTGGTGTCTATCCCAAGGTTTCTGCTTGGGCGATGCTCGATCATTTGGCGACCCTCAAGGGAATTAGCAACCGCGGTCAACGGCGAGAATTGGTGGACGCTATGCTGCAGCGAGTCAATCTTTATGCTGTGAGGCGCAAATCGCTCAGCAGTTATTCCGGCGGAATGAAGCAGCGGTTTGGGATTGCCCAAGCCTTACTGGGCAACCCAAAGTTATTGATTGTTGACGAGCCTACTGCCGGATTGGACCCCACCGAAAGAAATCGGTTCTACAATCTGTTGGCCGAAGTGGGCGAAAATGTGATTGTGATTTTGTCAACGCACATTGTCCAAGATGTCAAAGAACTCTGTTCGCAAATGGCTATTATTGATGAGGGCAGGGTGGTGTTTGCCGGTTCGCCCGCTGCGGCCGAAGAAGAGTTGGCCGGTCGTGTTTGGCAAAAGTCGTTGCCCAAATCGGAGCTCGCCCAATTGCGACAAACGGAACGAGTGATCTCAACGAAACTGGTTGCCGGCATGCCAGTGGTGCATGTGCTTAGTCCCAAGTCGCCGGGCGATGGATTCCAGTTGGTTCCCCCTGATCTCGAAGATGTTTTTTTTAGCAAAGTCAAACTGACGTTGTAACAACGACACATTCGATGTGCACGGTTAATGAGCAATGTCGGCAAGAAGTGCCAGCGCTTTTGGGTTTAGTCGGATGATCGCAGTAAGTAACAGCAAGGGTGAACCTCGTATGGACTTTCAGTTGTGGCGAGTGATGTTTGGGTTTGAGCTGCGATACTGGCTGCGCAGCATGATGTTTTATGTATTCCTGGCAATTATCGCCTTGTTGGCGTTCATGACAACGTCCAGCGATAATGTCAGCGTTGGTGGTAAAAGCGAGAACACCTTGCTCAATGCGGGCCATAGCATTCAGATGTATTATGCGGTGTTTGGGTTGTTGACAGGTGCCATGGTAACGGCTTTTGTCAACGCGGCCGCTAGCCGAGATTTTTCATCGGGCATGCATCCTATTATCTTTTCACAACCAGTCAACAAGTGGCCTTTTTTGTTAGGACGATTTTGCGGGGCAACTTTGATTGCCATGTTGCCGATGTTGGGCGTGACACTGGGGATTCTGGTTTCCCAGATCAATCCGCTCAACGATCCCGAGCGATTTGGGCCGACCATTTGGGGCGCACACTTGTGGAGTTGGCCCGTTTTTGTCATTCCCAATACATTACTTACCGCCGCTCTGATTTTTGCCGTAGCCGTTTGGACGCGCAATACGGCCGCTTCATTTTTGGCGGTGTTGTTGCTACTCGTGGGGTATATCATCAGTGGTCAGCTGATCGATAGTTTGGAACAAGAAGGGATTGCCGCCATGCTCGATCCATTCGGGCTGGGGACCTTTGAGCTAACCACAAAATATTGGACGGCCGCTGAGAAGAATGTTCAATATGTGACGTTATCTGGTTGGCTATTGTGGAATCGCATCCTCTGGATGTCAGTCAGTTTGGTTGTTTTGGCGGTAGCAGGTTGGCGATTTCAATTTGCCGAACGACAACGCAGTGGACGTCGCCAGCTGAATGACGTTTTTGAACCAGTAGTCAAGCCGATGCCGGTTGTGACGATTACCTCGGGACCATTGACGACTTGGCAACAATTTTGGAGTCAGTGGCGACTCGACTTTTGGGGTGTCATTCGCAGCAGTATTTTTGTCGTGGTGATTCTTTTTGCCTTGCTCAACACTTTGACATCGTTAATGTTTGTTGATGACGGCATGTTTGGATTGAGTTCGTTACCGGTGACGTATCGAGTGATCGATGTCATCCGCGGATCGATGTATGTATTTTTATTGGCCGTGATTACCTTTTTTGCCGGCGCTTTGGTTTGGAAAGAACGTGAGTCGCGGTTAGATGATGTCGTCGACGCATTGCCGCAGCCGACCTGGATAACTTATGCCGCCAAACTGGCCGCGCTCACTTTAGTTGTCTTGGCCGTATTGGGAGTGGGAGCGCTGGCCGGCGTGGGGATTCAAGCGATTAAGGGTTACACGCGATTTCAGCCGCAAGTGTATGCGATCGAATTGTTTGGCTGGGATTTCGTGCAGATGTTTTGTTTGATGGTGTTGGCATTGTTGGCTCACATCATTTCACCCAACAAATACGTAGGCTATTTTGCCTTTATCGTGTTTGTGATGCTCAACACATTTGGTTGGAGTTTGTTGGAGTGGGAATCTCGAATGTTCCAATATGGCTTGTTGCCACGCTATGTTTATTCCGACATGTTTGGTTGGGATCCTTATTTGCCGGGACTATTTTGGTTTAGCGTATATTGGTTGTTATTTGCTTTAGGCCTAATCGTTGTGTCGGTGTTGGCTTGGCAACGCGGTCGCGAAACCGGTTGGCGGCAGAGATTGGGCGAGCTGTTCATTCGTTGGCGCGGGGGATTACGCTGGGCTTCTTTGGCGGTGGCGGGAGCATGGGCCGCCGTGGCAATCTGGGTTGGTTACAACACCATGTACTTGAATCGCTGGACAACCGCTGCGCAACTCGAAAATCGGCAAGTGCAATACGAAGAAAAATTCAAACATTTGGAGGGTGTGGTCCAGCCGCGGGTGACCAAGATCTTGTATGAAATCGATATTTATCCCGAGCAGCGGGCCATCGAGTTGCGTGGCACGGAGACTTTGATAAATCGATCATCCGAACCGATTGAAAAATTGTATTTTAATCTGGCGCCTGATTATCAAACCTCGATCGAAGTGCCCGGCGGGAAAGTGCTCGAAGACTTGCCGGAGTTGTATTATTCCATTTATCAGTTGGAAACACCGTTATCGCCCGGCGGGGAGTTGACGATTCGATATCAAGTCAAAAGCGCTACGCAAGGTTTTGAGAACTCTGTATCGAACGAACAAGTGGTTCAAAATGGTACGTTTTTTAACAATCAAATTGCTCCACAGTTAGGGTATCAAACACGACGTGAATTGACCAATCGCAATGAGCGTCGTCGACGAGGAATGACGCCCCCGCGTGCGATGCCTGTTTTCGAACCGGAAAATGTCGAGGCGCGGCAAAACCATTACCTGGGAACTCTGAGTGATTGGGTCGATGTGGAATCGATTATCAGCACGTCGGCCGACCAAATTGCCGTTGGTCCGGGAAGTTTGGTCGAGCAGTGGACCAAGGACGGCCGCCGATTTTTCAAGTATCGTTTGGATCATCCTTCTATCAATTTTTATTCGTTTATTTCGGCGCGGTACGAAGTGGCCCAGCGAACTTGGAATGATGTCGCCGTTGAAGTGTATTATCATCCCGAGCATCGTTGGAACGTTGACAAGATGTTGCGCTCAATACAAATGTCCTTGGAGTATTGCTCTCGAGAGTTTGGACCCTATCGGCACAAACAGGCCAGGATTATTGAATTTCCGCGAGTCGGCAGCTTTGCCCAAGCCTTTCCAGGAACCATGCCGTATTCCGAAGGGATTGGTTTTATCGCCGACTTAAAATCGAAAGACGATATCGACATGGTGTATTACGTTGTTGCGCATGAGATGGCGCACCAATGGTGGGCCCATCAAGTCATTGGCGCCAACATGCAAGGTGCGACGTTGCTCTCGGAGACCTTGGCCCAATACTCGGCGTTGATGATTATGGAACGCGAATATGGGCGTGACATGATGCGAAAATTTCTCAAGTACGAGATGGACAACTATCTGCAGGGCCGCGGAGGAGAATTGTTGCGAGAGCAGCCATTGGTCAAAGTCGAATCGCAACAGGGCTATATCCACTACCAGAAAGGCAGTGTGGTGATGTACCAGTTAAAGGAAATGATCGGCGAAGCCAAGGTCAACACCGCACTGCGATCGCTAATCGATCGGTTTGGTTATGCAGGGCCTCCGTATCCAACGGCACAAGATTTGATATCTGCACTGCGCGAACAGATGACCCCCGACATGCATTATTTGCTTGAGGATCTGTTTGAACGGATCACGCTCTACGACAATCGCTTGAAGGGGGCGACCTACCGAGAACTGGCAGATGGAAAATATGAAGTCAAACTCAACCTGTCGTGTCAAAAATTGGTAGTGGATGAACAGCAGCAAGAGAACCCCGTGCCTATGAATGATTGGATTGAAATTGGTGCGTTTGCGGCGCCGCCTGTGGGGTCGAGTTTCGGTGATACCTTATATCGCCAACGGGTCCAGTTAACTGCGGGCGATCACGAACTCAAATTTGTTGTTGACCAAGTCCCTCATCGCGTCGGAGTCGATCCGTTTTATTTGTTAATCGATCGAATGCCGGAGGACAATCTGCAAAAACCCATTGTCGATTCGGCCCAATAAAAATTGGGACTTCCGGGAATTTAGTGGTCAAAACGATTTGACCAAGTTTATGGAAATCGTATCGACCACCGCCCGCCACAAGAATTCCTAAGTAACCGAAATTTGGGACAAGAAGATTTGGGACAAGAAGATTTGGGACAAGAAGATTTGGGACAAGAAGATTTGGGACAACAAGATTTGGGACAACAAGATTTGAACTCATTTAAGAATTTGAGTGCATAAAGTTGGCAACGCGATTTAGGTCAAGCGAAAAGGTTAACGTGCGAGTGGAAAGAATAGAAGAAATGCATACACAAGATTCCAACCACGATAATCAATGCTGACTTCTACCTCACATTGGCCATTCCATTCCCCTTGTCTTCCATTTTCTTGTCTTCCATTTTCTTGTCCAACATTTTCTTGTCTTCCATTTTCTTGTCCAACATTTTCTTGTCCAACATTTTCTTGTCCAACATTTTCTTGTCCAACATTTTCTTGTCCAACATTCCGCGAAAGCCACTAAAATTCCCGATTAACCTAAAGATTGGGACGGTGTGACATTGAAACCGACTCAACCGGCGACTGATCCGAGGTACGATTCTAGAGCATTTTTAGGATTGCTAGAGGGCATTATAAGTAAAGCGATTATCACTTAGCCAACCGCCTTGTATGTCAGCAGCACCATACAATCCTATCTGGCGCTGATTGTTCGATTGCATTACAATATCGACAGCTCAAACCTAAGATTGAAACAGAAAGGGTCCCATGAGCCAGTCGACTAATTCAGAACTGCCTACCTTTGCCGGGCACCCTATTGGTCTGTATATCTGTTTTTTGACCGAGATGTGGGAGCGATTTTCATTTTATGGAATGAAGGCGCTGTTACTGTTGTATTTGACCAAATACCACTTGTTCAATGACGAAACGGGCCTGAATCTTCTCGGTGCTTATGGAGGTTTAGTTTATGCCGTTCCCGTCCTCGGTGGACTGTTGGCGGATCGCTATTTGGGCATGCGCAAAGCAGTCGTTTTTGGCGGTGTCCTGTTAGTGCTGGGACACTTGGGGATGGCGTTTGAAGGCCATGCCGGCCAGAGATTGGAAGACGGAACCATTGTCCAAGACCAATTTGCTTTGCAAGTTTTTTACTTTTCCTTGGCTCTGATTATTTGCGGCGTTGGATTTCTCAAGCCAAACATTTCGACCATCGTTGGCAGATTATATGGCGAAAATGACCCACGGACGGAATCTGGTTTTACGATTTTTTATGCGGGCATCAATTTGGGAGCATTTGCCGCTGCACTTTTTTGCGGTTGGCTCGGTGAAACGTATGGCTGGGGGTATGGCTTTGGAGCAGCAGGCATTGGAATGGTGCTGGGGCTGATAACATTTATTCTGGGCCAAGGCCAATTGCATGGCCGTGCCGAACCGCCTAATCCTGACATGTTGCGACAAAAAATATGGGGACCTCTAAATCGAGAACATGTGATCTATTTGGGCGCCATTGCTGCCGTTTTTGTTATTTGGATCTTGATCCAGGCCCACAGCATCTACGTTGTATTCGTCAAAGACAAAATCGAATTCTCGTTGGTTGTCATGGTCATGCACCTGTTTTCGATTTGCCTGTTGATCGGTATTGCCTGGTTTATGTATCGACATTGCACGCGGATCGAAGCGCACCGATTGTGGGTAGTTTTAATCTTGATTTTTTGGGGCACGCTTTTCTTCGCCCTCTATGAACAAACGGCCGGCTCTTGGGTTCTATTCTCCGATCGAGCCATGGACCGCCGCGCTCTGGGCGTAGTATGGACTGCCGGTCAATTGCAGTCCCTGGGCGCGTTGTTCATTTTTATGCTGACGCCAATATTCGCTTGGCTTTGGCCGCGACTGGAACGGTTGAAGCTTAATCCCAGCAAGCCGGCGAAAGCTGGCTGGGGCCTTATTTTTGCCGGATTGGCATTTGCCGTCTTGGCTTGGAGTGCGGGGAATCCCATGCAAAGTGGTCTCACAGCGCTGAGTTGGTTTGTGCTCGCTTATTTGATTTTGGAAATTGGCGAGATGTTTTTGTCGCCGAGCGGATTGGCGGCTGTAACTCAGTTATCGGTCGCCCGGGTGGTAAGTCTGATGATGGGCGGTTGGTTTTTAGGGACCAGTTATGCCGAAATCTTGGCGGCAGAGCTTGGCAAACTTGCGGCGGTCGATCTACCGAAAGCAGGCGGTGCCATTAATCTGACCGAGCTGCTTCCCAAGTATGAAGTGCTATTTACTTTTTCGGCTCAGATTGGAGTGGTCAGCGGAGTGATCGCGTTGATTTTGGCGCCGCTTATCAATCGCTGGACGCATGGTGTGAAATAGCGGGCGTGGAATAAGCTTTCAGCTTGTGCATGGGTGGTGAGGGATTTTGGACAGATCAGTGGTATATTTCACACAAACAAGCCAGAGGCTTGTTTCCACGTACGTGGCAACAAGCTTCCAGCTTGTTGCACATCAGGGAGTTGAAAATTCACCATCCCAGAGGCTTATTCCACGTCAACAAGCCAGAGGCTTATTCCACGTACGTGGCAACAAGCTTCCAGCTTGTTGCACATCAGGGAGTTGAAAATTCACCATCCCAGAGGCTTATTCCACGTCACCAAGCCAGAGGCTTATTCCACGTCACCAAGCCAGCGGCCTATTCCACGTACGTGGCAACAAGCTTCCAGCTTGTTGCACATCAGGGAGTTGAAAATTCACCATCCCAGAGGCTTATTCCACGTCAACAAGCCAGA
>JBGSMY010000203.1:0-4211 GCA_041739975.1 Pirellulaceae bacterium | reverse complement strand
CCCCACATTGGCCATTCAATTCCCGTGGTCCTACATTTTCTTGTCCTACATTTTCTTGTCCTACATTTTCTTGTCCTACATTTTCTTGTCCTACATTTTCTTGTCCTACATTTTCTTGTCCTACATTCCGCAAAAACCACTATAATTCCCGAGTAACCATTTTTTATGCTCGATATGATATCGGCAGTATGAAGTTCGTGTGGAGTCCGTGTGCGAATTTAATTTCGGGATATTGGTGGAATGCGTCAACGAGTAATCTATTTTGCAATTTTATTGCTTGCAATCTTGCTCGGTTTGGCGTCTCGCCGATACCGGGAACTTTTGCCGTTACTTTTGGGGCAATATGGCGGCGATGTTCTGTGGGCGATAATGCTTTATTTTCTGATCGCAATGTGTTGGCCACGACTGTCGCCATTTCGTCGGGCTTGGATTGCCTTGGGCATCGCTTATTTAGTCGAATTTAGTCAATTGTATCAGGCTCCTTGGATCAATCGGATCCGCAAATCGACATTTGGCGGACTAGTACTTGGCGTCGGTTTCTTGTGGTCCGATCTCGTTTGTTATGCGGTGGGTGTTGCAATTGGCTTGGCCGGTGATTGGGGCATCCAACGAATGATTGTGGTCTCACGGTCAAGACTCAAGCCGTCGAACGAATAATATTAACAGAAAACTAAAGTATGAGGCGACTTACAGTTGCTGCTACTATAATTGCCGCTGTCCTCAGCCTCGGGACGCGTCGAGCCCTCTGTACCAATAGGAGTGAGACAATATGTAGTTTTATCTTTAGGTCGAGGGCTCGGAGGCAGTGGGCAACGTCGCCTCCGCGAATTTAGCCGATTAGAGTCACAGGAAATGATTGTTCGTCGTGCGGCAAAATCCGCTACGGTATTGCCGTTAAACACTACCGCGGTCCGCTACGTTTTGCTTTAAACAATTCCCTGGAAAAATCGTTAAGCCAAATGACCGTCGAGCAACGCGATCGAATATTCAGTTATTGAAACGCGTCGCTTGGCGGAATTTCACCAGCGTTTCGCGTACAGAGGGCAGCCAGTACGGTCAAGTCAATCGATTCATTAAGGTATGAGACTTGGCCACCCAAGAACAAGAAATTTGCCCCGGCGGGATGAAAACTATAGATTTCATTGTCGTTGCGACAATTCATACCAAACGTAGCGCCCACACCGGGCCCGCCACCTTCGACACTGCCATCACGCGTCGAGCCATCGAGACTAAATGGGCCTTCGCTATCCGCCCAACAAATGCCTTGATCGTTACTTAGGTCGCTTCGCAGTACGCGTTTGCGATAGACAAACGGGCGAGCAGAAGTCTCAACCAGGGCAATCGTACTGGTCGTTCCATCGACGATGTCGCGAAATCGATTTGTCGAATTGCGGTGCATAGCTGAAAAACGGTTGCTGGCTGTATAGATCGGTTGTGTTAAATGTGGATTGATGTTGCTGGGCTGAATGCCTTGAATCGCTTCGTAGTCTGTCGGCGCAACGGGATTAGCAAACGTCAATGCGGGACGAGGCGATTTGGCGACCGCCGAAATCACATTGCCACGATTCGGAGTACTAGGGCATTGAAACAGCAGTACCGGAACCGAGGCGGTCACTAAATTGGAACCTTCCCACCAGTTTAATCCCACATCGTACAAGTCACGCAGCGCCGTCTGTTCGACAAATGGCAAGATCAAAGGACGCCAGCTTACATATTTACCTTGCGGATTTCCTGGCCCAGCTTGCGTCCAGCCAGAAGCCGGGAAAACGCGAAATGCGCTTTCAAATCCGTGTAGCGCCAATCCCAACTGTCGCATGTTGTTAGTACATTCGGCTCGACGAGCTGCTTCACGTACGGATTGGACAGCCGGCAAGAGCATTCCAACCAGCACACCAATGATGGCGATGACGACCAACAATTCGATTAGGGTAAAGCCTCGGCGTGCGGCTTGTCGCATAACTCGGTCCTTTGGCATCGATCCAACGATTGTAAAACGCTCTAGCCCTTCGCACCCTATATCAAACCAACACTCGCGTTACTCATAATAGTCTAATTGCGGTTTTGGTAAAAACAAAGTAGCAAAGGGTCGGTCGGGTGGAATGACTGATCGCGAACGAGCCTCGATAGCTAGTGGTAATGAAAATGACGAATAACGTGAAATTATGTTTAGTCTTGATGACGTACCTTGGAATGTTAACTATCTCCACGGCGAGTTCTTGGGGCCAAGGCCTACGGTATGAATTGGGGACCCGCCTGCGCGCTTTTGAACGGCAATTTGAGACGCTCAATACGCCTCAGCAGCGCGGCGTTGCCCTTCCCGACCTTACATCGGCCGTCAATTCGTTTTTTAGCCTGCAACTGCAATCCGCCGCCAAACAATTGGACCAAGCCCGCGTGGCAATTACCCCTGCACCACACCAAGAATTACTTCGCAAAACCATTAATTTACAATTGATTGCCCCCAATCGGATAATCGACAAGAAAAGTTCGTCCACCAACTACGAGTTGAAAAAATTTTACGGCGATGAAAATTGGGACTCCCTAACTTGGAATTGGTTTCTGTACCCAACAATACAATTGCCCGCGACTGACCGTATCGCTGAACCACAGAATGAGTTGGCGGGAGCAAGATCAAGCGGCCAGCCGATGACAGCCAAGGCGGTGCGATCCGAGCTGCCCATGTTGACAGGAACAAAGCAGGCGTTGGACTCGGCAACGACTCGAACCATTACGATCACCCCCCAAGACTTAACTAGCGGGGATTACCATTTGGTCGTGCGAGTTTACGACGCTGAAAACCTGTCCATCGAACTTTTGCATTGCCTTATATCCATCGTCGATCAACCGCAACAGCGGATCGAAAAACTAAAACAACAGCTATTGGAATTGCCACCTCAAGTTGATAAAACGCAAAAGGCCAGCTTACGATTTAACTTGCAGATGGTAGCTCAGCGTTGGCAAAAGCAATCGCAAGAGATGGATTTGCCGGCGAATCGCATTCTCAACGAATGTGAACGCATGATGGCGTCTCTGGTATCCGGCCAAAAGGGATACGTCGATCGTCGTCCGGCAGAAGTTTGGCTGTCGATAGTCACCGCTGGTGGCGAAGTTCCCGTTCGGATGGCGATTCCCGCCCCAGCCGAAAACGAGGTTCCTCGAAAGCCGTTGCCTTTGGTGTTGGCATTGCATGGAGCCGGTGGCAGTGAAAACATGTTCTTCGATGGCTATGGAGATGGAAAAGTCGTTCGGATGGCGTTGGAACGTGGTTGGTTGATTGCCGCCCCACGAGTTGGTTCTGGTGGTCGCAGTAGTGATTTAGACGAATTGATCGAAGAGCTCGACCGAATTTATCCCGTGGATCGTGAACGCGTGATGTTGGTCGGTCACTCGATGGGAGCGGGCCAAGCGATTGCGTTTGTTGCGGGAGCACAGAAAAAACCGATCGCAGTTGCGGCGTTAGGAGGAGGCAATCGCGTGCGTGACGTTGAGCCGTTCCGCGGCATCAATTATTTGATTGCGGCAGGAGCTGAAGACTTTGGGCGACGTGGGGCCGTGGCGTTTTACGAAAGTTTACAGAAGGCTGGTATCGAATGCGAATATCGTGAGTGGGAAAGCGTCGAACATTTGGCAATTGTTCAAGTTGCCTTGGAAGACGTGTTTCAGTTTTTCGACCAACACGCGAATAATCGGGATTCGGATGACCAATAGCAGCCGCATTCCCCGATAAAGACTTTGGTTATCCAGGAATTTTAGCGGCTGGCTGGGGACGATTCGATTGCACTTCACCAAGATAACTATTTTTTTTGGAGTGTCATCTGCAACTGACTTGGATTATTCGGGCTTCACGTTGCTCTAGTCGATTGGCCACGGTTGGCGAAGCTTCCCGATCCACTCTATGTGACCATCGCGAAAGTGGGTGTCGAGTTGAATTCAAGCTTGCCGGCAATTCCCCGCAACCAGTCTGACGCAATTCCCCAATCTGTCGCGCGTGCTTCACGTGCTTTTCGTGGTTAGTTCTTTTTTACCACTAAGGCGTTGCCCGCAATTTAGTTATTCAAATAGCAGTTATATTTTTGGTTGGATTTCGTAGTTCCATTCACCATGGAACTTATTTCGGACGATCTGCACTTCGGCAAGTTGATCATCAGTGATTTTCAGTTTATCGGGGTAGTCTTTTTCGTCAAGATAGGCGTGAACTTCGAGGCCGGTTT
>JBGSMY010000195.1:0-33458 GCA_041739975.1 Pirellulaceae bacterium | reverse complement strand
GCTAATCATCTTGTTAATTTTGCAGGGTATTTCATCAATGCCTTGCTGGAACCGATCGCATTTGCAGCAAATAGGCCCTAGTCGCAATTGCAAAAATATTTGACTATTATTAACTGCCTAGAGCTTCAACGTCGTCTAGTTCCGCTAACCGAGTAACTCCACAGCCTGAGGCGGCTGCCTTGAAATACATACATGCCAGAACCGGTTACTGTCGCGAGTGCCAAATGAATGTTCGGCATGTCGCTCAATATCGTTTTCGCTTTTTCCGTCAACTGCGTTGGGCAATCACACGTTTTTTCCTGAAATTTCGTTTTGGACGTTGGCACTGTACAGTCTGCGGTACCGACTGCGGACGATTACTGCGTCCACGAACCAAAGTCGACCAATGGGAATTTAAGCCTCGACCGGAACGGGACAATCCTGAACGCGACTCGCGACTGAATAAATCAGATAAATCAGATGGTGCGGCTCAACCAGTCGGCAACTTTTTGTTGCAAGAGCGTTCCATGGCTGCTAAACAAGAACGCACTTTTCCATTTACAGATAAATTCCGCGAATCCATCATCGAGCGATTGCTCAATGGTCATGTTACGATTCGCGAAATTCGCGACGAGTTGCATCTCAGCGAAGCGGACTTGCTCAGTTGGATCGACGATTGTTTACAACAAAAACAACGACGAATCGAAGAATTGACCGCGTTGTTAACCGCTTTACAACCGGCCCACAACAACAAATTAGGACACCATAACGACACGTATCCGTCGGGGGCCACACCCCCACCCGTCGCTAACGGCCCAAATACTTCACGTCAGGTTTTCACCGGAGAAGTGTTGCCACCTACCCCAAAGCGGTGATATCATCGAGGGATCGTTTTGTCAGTTCTATCCGCACTTTTTGCAACGACTGTTTATGAAATTTATCGAAATGACCGGCGCAACCCTGGAACAAGTGGTCAATGATGGCGAACTCCATCTGAACGATCTTGGCGCAGCAGGTGTCAATGCGGACACCATCGTGCGGATCAACCAGCAAGGTGATATCGAAATCCGCCGCGCTTTGAAATGGGACGTGATCGGCGGTTTACTTGGCAATTTTGAAGACCGCGTCAAGCAACAGACCGGGTTAGATTGGGTTTAGTCCAACCTACCGACTGGCTAGTTAGCCGATAGTAGCCTCACGGTGCGATCCCAGAATTACGACTCGCGCTGTTGTTCCCAACTGCGAAGTTGTTCCCAGCTTCGGAATACGTCGAGCAAAAATTTTCGTGCCATTTCACCGATTCCAGGACAAGACGATTCGCGAGGCCCCGCTACATTTAACACTCGGATGTCCTCTCGCTGCAACCAAGCACAAACCGATTCGACTCACGGTGGATCCGATAAATCGACAATCAGAAGTGGTCTTCGTTTTCGTTTGGACAATCCTATCGTCAAACGTGTTCCACCAGAGATTACTCCCCCATGCAAGATCAATGTGCCATCGCCCAGCTCAACGTTGCGCTCGGTTCGAACGGCATAATCCGTTGATTCCGTTTCTCGCAATTGATACCTCTTTGCGATCCGACCATCTTCGGCCATGCGAAATCGCGGACACCACCCGCCATGTTTCCAACCCAAAAACATGGCAGCATCCAACGCCGCACGATCGACACCGGTTTGCCCACCAGACACGATTTCTATCGGATCAAAATCTTGCCAATCGTTCAACATTCATAAAATCCGGAAGTCACTTGGAAGTCAAAACCGACGAAGTGCAGATTCGGCGAAATGCACGCTCCGCAGGTCGTTCGCTGTCCAGCCATTTTAACGAATTTGCAATGGCTCCCCAATGTGGGCCAGCCAGTTAGGGTCAGATGCGTAGTCGCTCAAGGACCTTTCTCAGTGGGCCCCTGGAACAGTGGTCTCCAGGTCAGTGGTCCCCAACACAGTGGGCCCCAGAATAGTGGACCCTGGAACAGTGTTCATTGATTTGGGTTAAAGCCCACACTCAATTGCGGGTCCTTACCAGCAAAGAATTCAGGGAAGCGTATTTTAATTCCGATCGTGTTTCGATTCGGTGGAGACACTTTGTCAAATTGTAAAGCCACACAATCAAAAGTCTAACTCAAGGAAAAGTCTTGATGGAACTTACGGTTATCCACGGCTTGAGGGAACGATCTACTCTGGCCGGAGGCACTTTCAACCGCAGGCTAGCGAGCTTTAAGGACCCGTGTTTGTGCGGGCGACTTAAGTTTTCCCCTGTTTACTCGGATCAAACTTAGGTTTACTCGACAAATCCAGGCCCGTCCTTAATAATGGTGAGCTGTCAGGATCCGGAATCTCAGAGAATCGAAAGTTAAACCATGTCACTGGCAACCACTGAATTGGACAAACAAATATCTGACGCCCGCGCGGCGCTCGACGCTCAAACTTGCGAAATTGTGCAGCGTCACTTTCACGAATCAACCGGCTGCCCGTTTTGGCTGGAAAAAAAACGCGAATTAAATTTCGATCCTCTCAGCGAAGTCCGCTGTTTCGACGATCTCAAGAAGTTCCCGTTGTTCGAAGATGAGTGGTTGCGCGGCGGCCCCGTCGAACGTTGGCGAATGCGCGATCATGCCAATCGGCCAACTTATGTATTCGAAACGGGCGGAACTACTGGCATTCCTAAAAGTCGTGTGGTGGTCGACGATTTTCGCATCGACTACGAAAATTTCAGTGCCACGCTGCCAGACAATTTTTTTCCAAAAAACTCCAATTGGCTGATGTTAGGCCCCAGTGGACCCCGAAGATTGCGACTAGCGGTCGAGCACCTTTGTCAATTTCGCGGCGGTATCTGTTTTTGTATCGACCTCGATCCTCGCTGGGTCATCAAGCTCATTAAAAAAGGCTGGATGGAACATTTAGAGGCTTACAAACAACATTGCATCGATCAAGCAATCACGATTTTGACCGCTGGTCACGATATCAAGTGTATGTTTGCCACGCCGAAATTACTCGATTCACTTTGTCTGGAGCTTGAAAATCGGGGCATGAATTTGAAGGATCTCGGTGTCACGGGAATTTTTTCCGGCGGTACAGAGTTCACGCCGCAATGGACGCGTTATTGTGTGGAAGAATTGTTGGGAGGCTCGCCAGAGGAAAGTGGCATTTATATGACGCCGACCTACGGCAACACGTTGATGGGCCTAGCGTGCAGCCGTCCGATATCGGCGGCGGACCAGTTCAAAATCAGTTATTACGCTCCCCAACCGCGGGCTGTAATCGAACTTGTCGATTTCGACAACCCACATTCAGTCGTGGGTTACGGAGAAACGGGACGAGTTAAACTGACAACCCTGACCCACGAGTTCTTTGTTCCCGGATTTCTGGAACGCGATGAGGGTGAACGAGAACAACCGTTCAGTAAATATCCTTGGGATGGCGTCAGCGGGGTGCGGCCATTTCATCGCATCGCTTCTTCGACAACCGTTGGGGTCTATTAATTAATCGTCCATCGACTCATCGGCCGCCATCCGCCGAGGGCCGTTCCGCGGCGGTCGCGGAATTATTTTCCACGATTCTTTTTGATTTTCTCGGGAGAGTTTAGCGTGTTAGAAATCCCCGCTCTGCGTTGGGGCAAACCCTACGACTCATTAGAAAAGTCGACGATACATCACTTTGCCACCGGCGAAGCCATTGCCACGATCAGTCAAGTCAACGGTGGCATGGTCTCTCGCGATTTGCGGCAAGCGGACAAGGCGCGACAGATCCTCCGCGAATTTTCGATTGACGACTTAATGGGCCGCGCCGCAGCAGCTGCCGACTTTTTTGAAAACGAATCGTTAACACTTGGTTCTGGTACACAATCACCGGCCGACTTTGTGCATCAACAATCGGCTTCGACCGGCCTGCCGGAACACATGTGCCGCAGCAATATGCAGAAAAATTGTTTTGTGCTGCGAAACATGCCGTCCATTATCGACGCGCTGACTCGCGGACTCGATCCGCGAATTTTGTCGCGCGGTTTCGGGATGGAACAACGCGGTGTGGTGGTCAGCTACCAAGCGCAGACCAGCGTTCTGGGCGCGGTGCTGCCGAACAATTCCCCCGGGGTTCACACTCTATGGATGCCCGTGATTCCGCTGCAATTCGGTTTAGTCCTTAAACCCGGTTCCCAAGAACCTTGGACTGCCTATCGAATGGCGGCGGCCTTGGAAAAAGCTGGCGTCCCCCCGCAAGTGATTTCGCTTTATCCCGGCGGACACGATGTGGGCCAAGCGTTAATGCAAGGCTGCGATCGCAGTATGATTTTTGGCAGCGCCCAAACTGTGGCACAGTACGCAGGTAACCCCAAAGTCCAAGTCCACGGTCCTGGTTTTTCCAAAATTTTCATCGGTGACGATTGCGTTGATGATTGGGAAAAATATCTCGATGTGATGGCGGAAAGTGTCATCAGCAATGGCGGTCGTAGTTGCATTAACGCCAGCAGTATTTGGGCCTCGCGGCATACTGAGCAAATCGCAGCAGCATTGGCGGATCGGTTGGGACCAGTCGAAGCGTTGGAGCCCACGGATCCCCAAGCCCAACTAGCGGCGTTTACCGCTGCCGGTTCGGGCCCGGCGATTTGGAAGATGCTAGAACAAGATCTCAAGGAGCCAGGCGTCACGCATGTCACGGCTAAATTTGGTCCGCGTTTGGTCGAACGCGGTAATATCTCCTATTTGCGTCCTACCATCACTCATGCTGATAGTCCAGATCGAGCCATCGTTGCCAAAGAGTTCATGTTCCCCTTGGCCACCGTGGTCAAATGCTCTCAGGCCGAGATGATTCGGCGGTCGGGATACACGTTGGTTGGCACTGCAATCACGCACAACGAAGCCTGGATGGATCAATTGGCTCAATCGGTTCATATCGATCGACTGAATATTGGTCCGATTCCCACGAACCGTTTGAATTGGTTGCAACCGCATGAAGGCAACTTGATCGATTTCTTGTTCCGCGCCCGAGCTGTTCAAGTTCACGCCAGCGTTCCTTTGGATGTGGGAGTTGCAGTCTGAGTCACGAAGCACCTGCCAGTCATTCGCTGACGTTTGATTTCCAATTGCGCACCCGCTTGGTAAGCGGTCGTGGTGCCGTCGAGCAATTGGGTCGATTGGCAGCGGAACTTGGCGCTAGAAAAGTGTTGCTAGTTACTGACCCCGGCATTCAAGCGGCTGGGCACTACGATCGCGCTTGTGATTCGTTGCGGCAAGCCAAGCTGCACGTGCACACCTTCACCGATGTGGGTGAAAACCCAACGACGGAACATGTCGAGCGTGGGTCCGTTGTGGCACGGGCTTGTCGGCCCGATTTGATCGTCGGTCTCGGTGGCGGCAGTAGTTTGGACTGCGCCAAGGGAATCAATTTCTTGCACACCAACGGCGGTCGGATGCAAGATTATTGGGGTTTGGGGTTGGCCAAACATCCGATGTTGCCAATGATCGCCGTACCGACCACCGGCGGAACAGGCAGTGAGATGCAATCGTTTGCGCTCATTTCCGACGCTCAGACCCATCAAAAAATGGCTTGTGGGGACAAGAAAGCTAGTTTTGCGATTGCCTTGCTTGACCCTGAACTGACGATCACCCAGCCGTCACGAGTGACGGCGGTCACCGGAATGGACGCCATTTCGCATGCTGTGGAATCGTATGTTTGCAACCGTCGCAATCCGATTTCGACGATTTACAGCCGCGAGGCTTGGCGGTTGTTGGCGACCAACTATTTACGTGTGATACAAGATCCAACGAATCTTGAGGCTCGCGAAGCCATGCAACTCGGCGCCGCTTACGCGGGGCTGGCGATTGAAAATTCGATGTTAGGGGCCGCTCATTCACTGGCCAATCCAATCACGGCCAAGTTCGGAACGGTTCACGGCCAAGCCGTCGGAATTGCATTGCCATATGTGGTGCGATTTAATGCAGGAAGCTTTTTGGGAAACAATGAACCATCCGATCGCATTATGGATTCATCGGATCTCAACAAGGCGGAGCAATGGTATCGCGAATTGCTGCTGGTTACGCAAGACAGTAATATCACACCAAGCGTTGAGTCTGGCTCCGTCGGTCTTGCTGAATTCTTGACAAACCTTCTAACTGCTGCTGGCCTTGAGGCGTGTTGGCGCAAATGCGGTGTGGACTCGGCTGCCATCCCCGAACTGGCCGATGAAGCCGCCCGGCAATGGACTGCGAAATTTAACCCCCGCACGATAACGGCAAGTGACTTTGTGAAAATTTATCAAGATAGCTGGTAATTAAAAACGCTATGATATTGAAATCGCGTTTGATTGCGAGGAAATAGTTGCGCTGTTACGGGCGCAGTTACACGCGCATCGTTTGACGCCAAGCCAGAGCGAATTTTACTGCCCTCCAACTTGCCACTTCCAAAAATTCAACCGGCAAAGTTCGCGGCGGCGACGGCGTGATTAGGGGTACAGGTTCAAAACAAGGAGCTTGGCGTATAACGATGGAGGACACTTAGGGCAGGCAACGACAGAGCACAAATGTGGACATTTGTGACCACAACCCGCGCAAATGTCGACATTTGTGACAGGCAAGGACAGGGCACAAATGTGGACATTTGTAACCACCTCCGCACAAATGTGGACATTTGTGACCACAAACCCGCAACGACAGACTATTTTAAGATTCGAATTTCACGTTGAGGGAACGGGATCCCAATACCAGCGTTCTTGAGCGCCTCGTTAATGGACGAATTCAACTCATGGCGCGTCTCAATTCGCCGATCTAGATTCGCCAAATAACATCGAATCGAAAAATCCAAAGCACTTTCCCCAAATGCCTCAAACGAAACCATCGGCGCAGGTTCGGTCAATACTTCAGCGTTGCTGGTTATCACCTTTGTCAACAACTCTCGTACCATTCGCGGATCGCTTTCATAAGTTACCGAGACCTTTAATACCAACCGATTGACTTGACTTGTCAACGTCCAGTTCAACAGTTTACCCGTAATGAATTCTTTATTGGGCACGATCAGTTCTTGGCGATCCCAATTCATGATCGTTGTCGCCCGCATTTGAATACGCGTGACGATTCCGGTCGTATTATCCACGGTCACCACATCACCCACCCGCACCGGTCGCTCGAACAGCATGATCAAACCAGAGACAAAATTGGCAAAGATTTCTTGCAAACCAAAACCTAACCCCACCGTCGCCGCCGCCACCAGCCAACTGTACTGGGACCAGGGAATACTCAAAAAATTCAACGCCGTTACGGCGCCAACGATCGTAATCAAATAACGAATGATCGTGATTGCCGCAAACCGTGCTCCAGCATCTAACATCGAAAACTGCGTAAACACCAAGTTCAACAAACCAGGAAGATTGCGAATAATCACAAACGTCGCACCCGCCACGATCAAGCTGTACAACAGGTCCTGGACGGACACCACTTCTATCCGCTCGGCACTGAGTGAGACAGTCCACATTTGCATGCGATCTAAAATACCGAGCGCCGGCAAAACATCCTGCCAGACGAAATACAAAAACACGATCGTCAACAGCGCCAGGACAAACATTAACACTTCCCGCGCTTGCTGACTGACCGTTGCCAAATCGAGTAGCGGTTGTTCCTGTAATTCAACGGCAACCGATTCGTTTAGCCCGAGTCCCGACTCCTGAGGACTGGTCATCATCGCTTGCAGTCGCAATTTGCGCGCCTCTTCAATGGCCATCTTTCGCCGTTGCATCAGAAGCCATCGCAATAACACGCCGGCCACCACCACCATCGCCACAGCCAAAAAGGCCGTCAGTTCTAAACGTGCGCCCAATTGAAATGTCGTGTAAAAATACCCGATAGCTGTCAGCACAAACAAAGTTATTGGAATCGCAATCAATAATAGATGCCACAATCCGCGACCGCGATACATCAGCGTATGCGACTTTTTTTGTTCCATCGGGCGAAACAAAGGCCCTTGTGGTCGCGTAAAAGAATGCAAATACCAAGCCGTGGCCAGGAATAACACTAATCCCGCAAATCGCCCCAAACTATTCTTCCAGGCCTCATTGGTTTGAAATTCCATCATGAACATCACCACCAACGCTAGGCCTGCCACCAGATAGTAACCTTTGATTTGCAACCGGAAAAATCGCCGAACGGGTTCCGGCCAATTGAAATGGGCCTCGCCCAAGCCATCCTGGCGACTACTTTGTCGCATGATCTCCAGCGGAGATAAAAAAATCGCCAAAGCCCACAGCGCTCGCCCTAGGGCCACACTAAAATCCAATTCGCCGTCGCTGCCAATCAACAACAGATGACTGATCCAAGCGAAAAACAACGGCCACTGAGCGGACAACAACAACGTGCCAACGAGAGCTTGCAGTGTCGGCCAGACCTCAATGCAGCGGCCCCGCTTTGCCTCCGAACCGGCTTCGCGAATCCATGGCTTAAGCGAACGACCTGCAACGAAAACAAGCAATACGAGCAATCCGAACGCGATACCAACATACGGTGGCTTTAACAAATTGTTTAGAATCATTGAAACGACCGATTGCCAATTCGGCCCGGCAATCAACCATTGCACTGCCGCTCGTCCTTCAATGACATCGGTCCATTGCACAACGCTCGTGCTGGGACTCCAAATAACTCGTTCGTCGATGAATTCAATGAACTCATTGATCTTGCCCACCACCCGCCGCTGTTCCGTATCCAAAGCAATCAAATTGCGAAACAACTGGTCACCAGTCGTCAATAATTCACGCGCCAATCGAGTCCGCCGAGAAACCAAACCCAACGTGATGACTTCAACCATCGATTCCGCGGAAAGATCTTGAATGCCGGCACGTTCCCATTCGCGCTGTACCGTGACACCTTCATCCTGCCACATCGACAATGAATCTTGCAGATCAAATAGCTCTATTTGCAGTTTTTGAATTTCTGACTTGTTGTCTCGATGCGGCGTATCATGGGTGCGCCAAGCGATCAGTTCACTTTTCTGTTTTTTCAAACTGAGACTTAACGCTTCCGTTAGTCCTACCGCCGTGACGCGTTCTTGAGTTGTCCGAAATTGCCGCTCGATTTCTTCCAGCCGCGCGCGAATTTCTCGCAATTGCTCCGTGACCAGCACTTGTTTTTCCAATCGCGCGGCGTATTTTTCTGCTAAATCGACATTTTCTTGCGCCAAGTCGCGCAATCGCGGATCCGTCCCTTCGGCCGCTTGAGATTCCTCCTCCGTCTCGCGCAAATACCGCTGCGCAATGCTCTCTTGTCGTTTTTGCAGTGCGGCTTGCAATTGTTGTACGGTGGATTCGGCCGATTTCACTTGCAGCTCTAACACTTCGATTTGAGCCGTCAATAGAGGCGCGAGTGTCGTCAATGCCGACTGTTCCACCGCAAGTTTTTGCAGCTCGCGATTCGTTGACAATTCTTGTGCCTGCAATTGCATTCGCCGCGCTTGAGTCACCGTCTCAAGCTCACCCGGGGGGGTCGGTAATTCCAATTGCTGTTTCGCACTGGTTAATTCCGCTTGTTTCTCGGTAACCAGTTTGGGAATTTCAGCCAGTCGAGTTTGGCGACGTTGGGGTTCTTCTTGCAAAGCCGTCAACTGTTTTTTCAGGTTGTTTAATTCAGATTGCCGCTGCAGGAGAAGCTGGCGATGCTCCTCGAGTGACGCAGGTGCTTCTGCGGGGAGTTTGCTGGCTGTGGCTAGTTTGCGTTGTTCAGCCAATTCGGCTAATCGCTGGGTCACATTTTGGATTTGACTATTGAGCTCGGCGGTCTGTGCCGCCAACTGATCAGCAACCTCGATTCGCCGCACAGCGCTTTGATAGGCCTGGACGATCGACTCGCGCGTGGGCTCGTCGATATCGGTTTTGAGTTTTATTTCCTCGATCAGCGTGTTGATCCGCTTGACATCCAGATCTGGCTGAGCCGTATTCAAGCCAATAGCATCGGCAACCGGCGGCGGTGGATCTTGAAGGCGGGCTTGCGAAATGTTCGCCCACCAGGCGTTGCCCCAAAATACCAGAATGGCAATTGCCAAAGCACGCAATAGATACGGCAATTGCGGCCCTGCGGTTATTCGCATTGGATCGTGATTACAAATTTTTAGCATCCATTCATTCCTTCGCGACGCGATCCGGCGGTCGAATACCTTGGCCCGGGCGTTCGGTCAATCGGTCCCCTAAATCAACGCGAGCTTGTTCGGCCACCAGAAGCAATCGCTCGGCCTCAGCCGGAAAACGGTCGATTAAATTCTCCCGTTCGCCCGGATCGCTTTTGAGATCAAAGAGCGATAGTTCCAGCTTGACTTGTCGGTAAGGCGATGGCTTTCCATCATGTCCTGGCTCTGTATCACCCAAGGTTCGATACTCGTGCGGCAACATGAGTTTCCATCGGCGATCGCGAACCGCCTGTAGCTCTTGATTGCCGTAATAGTAATAGAAATAAGGATGGGGAGATTCTGGCATCGGTTGATCCATGGTCGCGAACATTTGCGGCGATAGATCGCGTCCGTCGATGGGATGCGCCGGCAACTTGGCTCCGATCAAACCCGCTACGGTCGGTAAGACATCAATCGTCGAGGCCAACTCATCGCAGCTTGAGCCTGCAGGAATTTTTCCTGGCCACCACATGATTGTCGGCACCCGCACGCCTCCCTCAAAGCTTGTTCCCTTGCCCTCACGCAACCCGCCGGAACTGCCCGCGTGATTGCCATAGGACAACCAAGGTCCATTGTCCGAAGTAAAAACGACGAGAGTGTTATTTGTCAAACCCCACTGATGCAACGAATCCAAAATTCGCCCGACGGATGCATCTAATTCCAACATTACATCGGCAAACAGACCTTGCTCACTCTTACCCGCAAAACCTTCCGAGACAAATAATGGCACGTGAACCATAGAGTGAGCTAAATACACCAGAAACGGCTGCTCGCGATGTTGTTCGATAAAAGTCAGCGCCCGGTCCGTGTAGTCGCCAATTAGTCTGGCTTGATCCGGTCCGGTGACCTGTGGGTTTAACACCCGATCATTTTCGATCAGCGGCAAGTCGGGATAACCGCGTTTTCGAGCCGCCGCATCCGCCGGCAGATCGACGTAGTCCGGATGAAATGGCCACATGTCATTGGAATAAGGCAAACCATAGAAATAATCAAAACCATGACGGTTTGGCGAGAACTGCGGTTGGTGGCCTAAATGCCATTTGCCTATACAAGCCGTCGCGTAACCACGCGATTTGCACAATTCTCCTAAGGTAACCTCGTTGGCTGCAATTCCCAATTGAGAACTGGGCCCCAGCGCACCGTGAATACCAACTCGAGTATGGTAACAACCAGTCAAAATCGCCGCGCGCGAAGCGGAACAAACGGCCGATGAAACCACAAAGTCGGTAAAGCGACGGCCCTCGCGAGCCATCTGCTCCAACCTGCGGGTCGGGTATTTCGTTTCACCGAATGGCCGAACATCGCCATATCCCAAATCATCGACAAAGATCACGATGATATTCGGTGGGTTACTGGTCGGATTGCCGGCAGGTGATTGAGCGCATGTGATACTTGCGGCTAGAATCGCCGCAATCCAACCGGCGCCAAATATAAAACTTACAAGCACTAAACTTGGTAATCGTTTCCGGTCCATCGAGACTCCTGGTCGTTTGCCGCGGATGCGATTTGGTTGTCGCGAGATCGAATATTGCCAAGCCCCACGGGCTATGCTAAGACTGAGTTTATGCCAGTATATCAGATCGATCAACTTGACGACCCCCGTTTAGATGTCTACCGCGACATTCGTCGCACCAACGTCACGCGTTGGTCCGATCACTTTATCGCGGAAGGACCGCTGGTGGTCGAGCGATTGATAGCTAGTCGTTTCGAGACCTTATCCTTGCTCGTTAGCTCGGCGCGTGCGGCGGCTTTTCTGCCGCAACTTCAGGGCGACCCGACCGTGTACGTCGTGCCTCATGAACTATGCTGTGAATTGGTAGGTTTTGATTTTCATCGAGGAATCATGGCTTGTGGCCGACGAGCGGCTTGGCGACCGGAATCACTGCATCCCACAGACCGTCCGTCGCGTTCGCTCCTGGTCGCATGTCCGCACACTTCTTTGCCCGACAATTTGGGCTCGATCATTCGCATTGCCGCCTCGTTTTCGGCAACAGGATTGCTGGTTGGCCCACAATCGGCCGACCCCTTTTCGCGGCGAGTCATTCGAGTCTCGATGGGCAATGTGTTTCAGTTGCCACTGTTAGAGCCCATCGACCTCGCCGATGAGATCCGCCAATGGAAAATGGAGCGAGGATACCAAGTATTGGCGGCCACACGCGGTGATAAAGCTATCGGTTTGCGAAAATTCCAACCGAGCAATCGCTTGATTTTGATGCTGGGCAATGAAGCCCATGGCCTTGGCGACGAGTGGTTGGCGCTGGCGGATCAACAGATCACCATTGAGATGTCGGATAACGTCGACTCTCTCAATGTCGCCAACGCCGCGGCAATCCTCATGTATGAATTAACCCAGCATGGGCTTTAAAGCGTGAATTCGAACGCTGGCCGCATATTGATTGGCATCAATTTTCTGCATCAACTGCGTCAGTCCTCCATGCACGCCGGCAGACTCACCACAGCAAGCCGTCGGTCCACAACAACTGCCAGCGCCAATTTCGGTGTAAGCGTTCAGATCGGCGCCGGTGTCTGTAACGACCACATCCATAAAGCCTGCCGCTTCTAATTGCTGGCGATAATCGTCAATCATGATCGCACCGGCAATGCAACCGACATACGCTTCAATACTGTCGCGAACGGCCGGTGGTAATATTTTCTTGAGCGCGATGTCGCTGATCGCTACCCGACCGCCGGGCTTTAGGATCCGCAAAATTTCGTTAAACACGGCCGGCTTGTCAGGCGCCAAATTGATCACGCAATTGCTGATCACACAGTCGACGGAATCTTTTTCCAGCGGCATGGCGTCAATCGTCGCTTGATGCAATTCGACTTGTTTCAATCCTAATTTCTCGGCTCCTTGCCGCGCGCGGGCCAGCATGTCGGGCGTCATATCGATACCGACCGCTCGCCCCGAAGGACCCACTTGTTTTGCCGCTAACAGCAAATCCATCCCGCCACCACATCCCAGGTCAACCACCGTTTCGCCACTGCGCAAGCTGGCCAACGCCAAAGGATTGCCGCAAGACAGCCCCATGTTGGCGGAATCGGGCAGCTCGGATAATTGTTCGGCGGAATAGCCAAACGCCGCAGCCACATTTCGCACGGCGGCTTGATCGTTCCCCAACCCGCTTTGAGCAACTTGAGCATACTGCTGACGAACCGTCTCTAGAATCTTGGGCTCTGACATAGACTTCTCCTTAGAAATATACTGAAGGGTGTGACAATCATAAATCACAGCTTTCCGACTAATAATTTCAATCGCTCTAGCTTCGCGCGATTGATGCAATAACAAACTTTAGGGCCGTCGATTTCGCCTTGAATCAACCCCGATTGCTTGAGAATTTTCAGGTGTTGCGATACCGTCGATTGAGCCAGCGGCAATTCGTCGACAATTTCACCGCAAACACAACTCTTGCGGGCGATCAACAATTTAAGAATACGAATCCGCGCGGGATGCGCCAGCGGCCAAGCCAATTTCGCCAACTCATCCGCCGTCGGATCTTGAGCGGCGGATAATCGCAGACTCGCTGCATCTCCCTTGATCGCCGGTTTTGTTTTCATCGCAAGTATTCTCTCTGGCTTCCGATTCAATGTCAATCGTCGATAAACGATATACTGACCGCAGCCAATTGTCAATAGCGGCCCCTGATCGATATACTGCTGGTGGTATTTGGCCGGAGCCGAGTGCCGCGAACCGTGGCAATTTTGGATCGACATTTGTGACAATGCAGTACCAAGCGTTTGTTGTGAACCGAAATGCCGATGGTTCCGTTTCTCAAAATTGGGAAACTCGAATCGCCCCAACGTTACCGGCCAATTCGGTCCGCGTGCGCGTACTGTTTTCATCGCTCAATTATAAAGACGCTTTGGCAGCCAGCGGACATGTCGGTGTTGCTCGCCGCCTGCCGCTGGTTCCCGGTATCGACGCGGCAGGCGTCGTGGTCGAATCCAATTGCCCCCGATTTGCCGCCGGCGATCAAGTGCTGGTGTTCCATGCCCAATTTGGCACGGAATGTGACGGTGGCTTCTCTGAGCTAGTCACGGTACCAGACAGCTGGGTGTACCCGTTGCCCGCTGGACTGACTGCTCTGGATGCCATGACAATTGGTACGGGTGGTTTTACGGCTGCCCAGTGTATCGACGCCATTCTTAAATTTGGAATCAAACCAACCGATGGCGAGGTTATCGTTTCCGGAGCAACCGGTGGTGTCGGAATTTTCGCGGTGATGTTGCTGGCCAAACTTGGCTTTAACGTTGTGGCGTCATCTGGCAAACCAGATCGTGCCGCTTGGTTGAAATCATTAGGAGCAAATCAGGTCGTCGATCGCGAAGCGCTGCAAGGCGATCTTTCCAAACCATTGTTGTCGGCCCGATGGGCGGCGGCGGTCGACACGGTAGGCGGTTGGTGTTTAAGTACCATCTTGCGACAAACCAAACCGCACCATTGTGTTACGGCTTGCGGATTGGTCGGTGGTGCCGAGATCCCATTGACCGTTTATCCATTTATTCTTCGAGGCGTCGCCTTACTGGGTATCGATACCGCCACAATTGATCCCGAATATCGCGCCGAGTTGTGGCAACGGCTGGCGACGCTCTGGAAACTCGAAGGACTGGCGCAAGTTCGCGTAATGGTTGGCCGGCATCAACTGGCTGCCGAGATTCGACGAATTTTGTCAGCCGCTGTGGCTGGCCGAGTAGTTGTGGCAATTGCCGAGTCACAAGAATGAAATTGTTAGTCATCGATAACTACGACAGCTTTGTTCACAATCTCGCGCGATATTTGCGATGTTTGAGCGCGACCACGATCGTCCGCCGCAATGATGAGGTCACGGCATCGACGATTGAAGCAATGGCGCCAGACGCCGTCGTTCTTTCACCAGGCCCTTGCACACCCAACGAAGCGGGATACTGTGTGCAATTGGTGCAGGACTTTTCCGACAAACTACCGATCTTGGGAATCTGCCTGGGGCATCAAGCCATATTTCAGGCTTGTTCCGGACACGTGGTTCGCAGTAACGAGCCGTATCATGGCCAAGATAGTTTGGTATTGCACCAAAATCGCAGCGTGTTTTCCGGATTGCCCAATCCACTGCGGGTAGGTCGTTATCACAGCTTGATCGCGGAACGCGAATCGTTACCGGCGGAACTGGAAATCACCGGCTGGCTGAACGATGGCACCATCATGGCCGTTCAGCATCGCCAGTGGCCGACAATTGGATTACAGTTTCACCCCGAGTCCATTCTGACGGATCATGGAATGGATTTGTTGCAAAATTTCCTAAACATAGCGCACCAATTTACCATCGCTCGCCAACGAATCGCCGCTTCGACAATCTCCGTGCGTACAGCCACCACTCAGGACGATCAATCGGGAGTTGCCTCATGATTATTGAGACACTGGTGACCTCCCTTAACAGCGATGGCACAGCCAACATCGCGCCCATGGGTCCTGTAGTCGAGCAGGGCTGGGAGCGCTTTGAACTGAGACCTTTTATGGAGACCACCACTTACGCAAATCTTGTCCGTACGAAACAAGGTGTATTGCACTTGTCCGATAATCCATTGTGGTTCGCCAGTGCCGTGGTGGACTGTTGGCCCGAGCGTCCCGAGATGGTAAGCGCCGAGACCGTTTCGGGCTGGCGACTAGCCGATGCACAGCAGGCCTTTGAGTTTGAAGTGACTCATATACTCACCGAACCGCCGCGAGCCACCTTGCAGTGTCGCACTCTGCGTCGCTCACCAATGCTACCGTGGTCGGGTTTGTGCCGAGCCACCCATGCTATTCTGGAGTGCGCCATCGCAGCGACCCGAATTCAATTCTTGCCCGCCGCCGAGATCCAAGCGGTATTCACGCGCGGCCAAGTGCTGGTAGCCAAAACGGGCGGACCTCGTGAACAACAAGCCTGGTCATTGTTGGTCGCTCATTTAGAGAAACAAGGATTCACATTAGAGGGAAACGCAGCGCTCCCGATATGAATCAACCACGTGAATTGTATTTCTCTGCACCTGCGCGCATCCATTGCGGTTTGATCGCTGTCGATCATCAATCGGCGACTCGTTATGGAGGTTGCGGGATCATGATTGCCCAACCGCAAACCCGCATTCGTTTGTCAACCGCGGCGCAGTGGCGTTTACAAGCCAAAGACTCGCCGTGGTGGCTGCGGTTGGTGCAACAATGGCAAGTACATTTTTGCCCGCCAGCAGATTCTGTTTGGTGCGAACCGATCGAAACTTGGCCCTTGTCGATCGAAGTTATGGATACGCCACCGCGACACGTCGGTTTGGGTTCCGGCACTCAAGCGGCGTTGCTGTTGGCTTCGGCGCTGTGTCGCTGGACGAATTTGCCCGAGCCCAGCGTCGAAGAACTGGCCCTGGCGATGGGACGAGCAAAACGTTCGGCGATCGGAACGTATGGCTTTCGCCGAGGCGGCTTTTTGGTGGATCGCGGTTTGACGAGTACCGATCCGCTGGCGACTCTCGATTTCCAAACGGCTTTGCCGACCGATTGGCGTGTGGTGTTAATACTACCTCAACTGGCCCCCGGCATTAGCGGCCTAGCGGAGCTAAATGCCTTTGAACAACAGGTTGGGGGCAGCCAGTCGCTCTACGAACAAATGCGCGCGATCCTGCGCCGGGATTTGGTGCCCGCAGCCAGTGTTGGGGATTTCGCCCGTTTTGCCGAGGCCGTTTTTCAATTCAATTATCTCAGCGGACTCAACTACGCCAAAGTCCAATCGGGAGCTTATCACAGCGCGGGAGTGGCGGAAATTGTTCGCCAAATCCGCGAGTGGGGTTTTGCGGGAGTCGTCCAAAGTTCTTGGGGGCCGACACTGGCGGTTCTCACGCCCAATGAGACAACTGCCAATGATCTACAAGGCCGACTACAATCGAGCCTTGAGGTTCCGGCCAACGTAATCGTTTCTACAATTGCTGGCCCGTCCAATATTGAATCGTTGGTCGCGACCTGATCGAAAGGAATTGTCAATGTACCGTCATCGTCACCGAACTTGCTGGATAACCACTTTTTCGTTTATCGTGTGCGCGCTCACGATCGCCGTCTATCCATCGTCATCTTGCCTTGCCCAAGCGACCAAGTCCGACGAAAAAAAATCGGCTCAGGAAGCTACCGATGCGAAAGCTGAAGCAACTGACGACGCGAAAAAACTGTTTGATGGCAAATCGCTGCAAGGCTGGGAGGTCACGAATTTCGGCGGCGAACGGCCCGTGGAAGTCCGCGATGGCGATCTGGTAATTGAAGCCGGTTATCCGCTAACTGGCTGTCATTGGGTGGGTGATGAGCTGCCCAAGTCAAATTATGAAATTAGTTTGCAAGCCAAACGTATTGTGGGCAACGATTTCTTTTGTTGTTTGACTTTTCCAATTGCGGAATCGCATTGTTCGCTAGTGGTTGGTGGTTGGGGCGGTGCGCTGGTGGGATTATCGTGTATCGATGAACAGGACGCCGCTCGCAATGACACCAAATCGCTGCGAACCTTTACTCGCGATCGCTGGTATAAAATTCGAGTTCGCGTCGAAGACGCTCGAATTCAATGCTGGATTGATGACGAACAAGTTGTCGACCAAGCGACCAAGGACCATGTGTTCTCAGTTCGCAACGAAGTTTTGTTATCTCGCCCTGTGGGCCTATGTACGTTTGAAACAACCGCTGCTTTCCGCGACATTGTTGTGCGGCCGATCGACAAGGAGCAAGACCGTTGATCTCTGAGCCCCGGTACCCCGATCTCGACCTGCAGCCACATCAACATTTCATGCAACTGGCGATTCAACAAGCCGTCAATGCTTGGGAACACGATGAGGTACCGGTAGGGGCCGTTATAGTCCATGCCGGCCGCGTGATTGGTTCTGCGTTTAATCAGCGCGAGATGCTGCGCGATCCCACGGCCCATGCCGAGATGTTGGCCATTACTCAAGCCGCCGAGGCGCTCGGCGATTGGCGGCTCGAACAATGCGCTTTGTATGTCACGCTCGAACCGTGCCCCATGTGCGCCGGGGCGATTTTGCAGGCGAGAATTCCGCTGGTCATCTACGGCGCCAGCGACCCCAAGGCCGGAGCGGTCGAATCGCTGTATCAACTATTGAACGACCCGCGGCTGAATCATCGATGTCAGGTCGTTCCAGGGGTCATGGCCAGCGACTGCGGACAATTGCTCACGGCTTTCTTTCAAAAAAAGCGTCAACAAGGCAAAAAGTAGGCTCCGGCAATGACCGCTTCCACCTCCAGTATCACTTCTCATCAAACAACCAATCCGAATAACACGTTGCGAACGCTAATCAGCTGCTGGTGGCCGTTGATATTAACCTCTTTGGGCTATCGCACGTTGACTTTTCTGCTGCTCACACCGTTATTAAGTTTGATTGTTGGTTGGCTGTTGAGCACCAGCGGCGCGGCGGCGTTAACTGACTTAGAAATTGCCGAATATGCCTTGAGACCGCTGGCTTCTTAGTAATTTTGCTTTCGACAACGGCCTGGACGACGATCGCCGCGTGGGAACAATCTTCATTGTTGATTGTAATGGTGGCTCATGCCCAAGGTGAAAACATCTCGCCTATCGACGCATTGCGCTACACACTTCGACTTGCTTTGACGGTTTATCGGTTGATGGCCCGTGTCTTGGTGATCGCGTTGTTGTGGATGTCTCCTTGGATTGCGACTGCTTGGATTACATATGAGCTGCTCTTGACGGGACATGACATCAATTATCATCTGGCCGAACGCACCGAGAACTTTCAAATAGCGGTCGGCATCGGACTTTTGTTGGCATGTATCGCGATGTGGCAATTGCTGCATTTAATTAGCGTATGGTTTTTTGCGTTGCCGCTCGTGTTGTGGGAGGGCCAATCACCTCGCCAGGCACTGAGGGAGAGTCGCCAAAGAATGGCTGGACGGAAGTGGAAAATTTGGAAGCGATTAAGCTTGTGGCTACTGGCGGTCATTTTGTTCAGTTTGCTTAATGCATTCCTTTTAACTTGGATGGCCGAAACGTTGTTGCCCCGCGAGGTGGGAAATTTGTCGCTTTTGGTGATGCGGGTCATTTTGATGTTAGTGGTGTTTAGCTTGCTCAGTTTAGTTGTCCGCGTATTCAGTACTTTAGGTTTCACGGTGATTCTGTTTGATAGTTACCGGCGTTTTTGCCTCGAATTCAATTCACAACTTCCAACCGGCCTCCTGGGGCCAACCAAGGTCGCGACCAGCGCACTCCCGTTGTCGCCATTGCGATGGAAATTGATATTGACCTGCGGCGTGTTGTTGCTCCTTTGGGTCAGCTTGGGCCGATTGAATGCCGACCCTGCGGTGGACCATGCCTTGGTTATGGCCCATCGCGGTTCGTCGTTTGCCGCTCCAGAGAATTCGGTGTCGGCGATTAATCAAGCGATTGTCGACGGGGCCGATTGGGTTGAAATTGACGTGCAGGAAACGAGCGACGGCGAAATCGTTGTAATCCACGACAGTGATTTGATGAAGTTGGCAAATTTTTCCAAAAAGATTTGGGAATCGACTTTGGCCGAATTGCAAGCGGTCGATATTGGTGGCCGCTGGGGACAAGCGTTTATGGGCGAGCGTGTGCCCACGCTGCGAGAAGTATTGCGAGCAGCGCGCGATCGGGTGAACGTTCTGATTGAACTCAAATATTATGGACATGAAAAACAACTCGAGCAACGCGTGATCGATATCGTCGAACAGGAGGGAATGATCCATCAAGTAATGTTTATGTCGCTAAAGCCCAGTGGGATCACCAGGCTGCGGCAACTGCGGCCAAGTTGGAAATGCGGCATTTTATTGTCGGTCTCGATCGGATCGCTCGAACAATTGGATGTCGACTTCTTGGCGATCAATGCGAGATTTGCGACGAGGAAATTGATTCGACGAATTCATCGCAGCGGGCGAGATGTATTTGCCTGGACCGTGGACGAACCTACGATGATCTCGAGCTTGATGAATCGCGACATCGACGGAATCATTACCAACCGCCCTGATATCGCCCGGCAAGTCCTGGTCAGTCGCGCCGAAATGTCCTTGGCCGAACGACTACTGACCGAAGCGGCCTCGCTGTTTCGCGTACATCGAGACCAAGTCCTTGAGGAACATTAGTCAGACAGGCTGGCCTGCGAACTGCGGGGCTCCGAAGCGTTGACTTTCGAATCGCCGTCTGCGGCGTCGAGCGAAATAGTACGTTCTAATTCGGCATAGTAGTTGGCGAAGTGAATTTCGTACCCTAGTTCGCCGTTAGACTGACGTCCCAGAATTCCTAAAAAACGGTTTTGGCTATCATGTAATCGCGCACGCTGCAAATTGGAATCCCAATCCACTTTGCGTCCACAACGCAGGTCGTTGACGAGCGCAGGCGACATCACGCAACATGGCAAATCCGCAAACAGATAATCAGGGTCAATCAAATGCTCGGCAATTTGTTGCTGAGTAAATGCGGCGGCCCGCCAAGACGAATCGATTTCAAAATTGGCAACTTGTGTTCGCGTTAAATGTGTCATCACGGCACCGCCGCCTAGTCGAACGCCGATGTCGTGCCCCAGGGTTCGCACGTAGGTACCTTTGCTGCATTGGACTTCGATTTCCCAGTGTGGAAACTCAAAATTCAATAAATGCATACTGTAAATAGTGATCGGACGGCTTGGCATGCAAAAATCGCGGTTCTTGCGGGCCAACTTGTAAGCCCGGCGGCCATCAATCTTGAGTGCCGAGTATCGCGGTGGCGTCTGCAGTTGGTCACCATTCATGGAATTGATGATCGACTCCAAGGTCATCCGATCGATCGCGGGGGTTGGCACTCTGATTTGCGGACCCGAATTGTCTTGGGTTTCGCTTTGCCAGCAAAACTCAAATCGAGCGCGATAGGTTTTCGGGGGTTCGTGGACATAGTCGAGTAATTTTGTTGCTGGGCCAATACCCAATACTAAAACGCCTTCGGCCAATGGGTCTAAAGTGCCGGCATGACCAACTTTAACACCGCGCAGCGCCAAGCCCACTTGTTGCGTCAATTGATAAGACGTTTTTCCGCTGGGCTTGTAAAGATTTAAAAAACCGAACATAGATATTTATGACGCAATGTAGGGCGATTGTGCTCAATCGTTGTAGCGCCGCGATCCGTAAAACTCACTCTTTCATAAAACCATTTGTGCACGATTGAGGACATTTGAGCCACGCTGGCAACTCTCATGTCAAACGACCTGACACCTGAATCCTGAATCCTGCCCCCTCATTTCGCCTTTTTCAATTCTTCGCTTTCGCGTTTCAACGCATCGATTTCACGCGTCAATTGAGTAACTTCGTCGGGGTCGTCCATTTGGGTCTTAGCGCCCATCAATTGTTTTTGCAACGACTCGAGTTTCTTATTGATGACTTCCAAGCGTTTCTTGGCTTTTTTATCCATCGTGGCTTTTCCAAAGGACTCTGTTTTCAGCGTTTAACCGTGGCATTTGATTTTACCGAAATATTGCGGGTCGAATATTGGAGTGATCGTCTCGGTCGGTGGCTAAAAGCGATTGACATCGAGAAGAAATGGGGTGACGGTCAGATCGAAATTCGCGAACCAATCTCTCGTAGAAGCTTTCATTGCCAATGTATTTTGCGGCAATCCTTACAATTCGAACCGAAATGTCTGCATCAGACTGCGCCAGATTCGTTGGCCGAGCGTCCGTGAGCCGACGCGAATTTTGGCAACTCCAGTGGCCCCGACGACCAAGG
The DNA here is from genome assembly GCA_041739975.1 of Pirellulaceae bacterium. Lineage (GTDB taxonomy): Bacteria > Planctomycetota > Planctomycetia > Pirellulales > Pirellulaceae > BJ22. The sequence continues at coordinate 11,621 of JBGSMY010000195.1, read as the reverse complement.
GCAATTCGGGGGAAGCAATGATTCCACTGGCGGCATACGTCGGACTGGCTGGTCGTTGTTGTTGATCGACGGTGGGCTCGGCCACAATATCGCCACCGTGCTGACTGGCCAGCGCTTGGGGAATCGTCTCCAATTTGACACGTGAAACTTGGTCGATCGTCGTTTGAAAGGTATGGTTCGGGAGCTGGCGAATCCAAACTTCCACTTGCTGGCCGGGTTCAAGAAATTCGATTTGGCTCTGATCGATCGCCAGCACACACTGCATCGACTGCGGGTCGCCGACCACGGTTCCGACTAGGGTTTGTGACTCCAGCGTCGCGCCGATATTTCGAGGCTCAAGCGGGGAGCCGTACCATTGCGGTAACTCGCCCGATTCCAATGAAGGTTTCGTTTTTCGCGGTGGTGGCAAGATCCAACCGTCTCTCGGGGCCTTGATCGTCAGCCGTTCGGCCGTTTGTTCGCGCTGCGTCCAGCGTTGGAGGGCATGATTGTAAGTCGTGCGGGCCACATCGAGTTCTTGTTGCGACTGCGGATCGGAACTTGCCGCATTTCTAAGAATCGCTTCGTGATGAGCGAAGGCCAGCGATGTTTCTCCGGCCATTTGAATGAGCTCGCGATCGAGTTTGGCACTTGCCAATCGCATTAAAGGTTGACCTTGTTTGACAAACGAATTTGGTTCGACGTAAACTTCGGCCAATGTCCCAGGCAACTCGACGAAGACTTGATCGGCTTGATGAGGTTCCAAATAACAACTGCAGTTGACATAGTAGGGTAGGGGTACAGCTAAGCCGATCACGAGGACTCCTGCCACTCCAGCCGCAGCCAGCGATAATCTTTTTGTCTTCACGGCTTGCCATCTCCCTGGGACCGAAAAATATTTGAATACCTGTTGAATGGGCATCCCGATCAGACCATAGAGGGCCATCAACGCCAGGAGTTGTCCCACGATTTGAAAACCATACGGTTCGAGTACACGGTAAAGAAACCAAAAAATCGAAAACGTGATCAACCATCGATACGCGATGGCCCCAACGGTATAAGCGACAAATAGCCAACGATGTCGCGTGGGTAAAAACGGATCGGGCCGTGGCGTCATTCCTAAAAAGTATTGATTGACAGCTTGAAGGCTTAGCGTTGTCGCCTTTTGACGCAGGTTTGGAATTTCCAGCCAATCGGCCAATATGTAATAACCGTCGTATCGCATTAACGGATTGACATTGAAAATCAGTGTCGTAACCGAGCAGACAAACATTACGTTGAGGGCTAATTGTTGGACCAAACCCGGTTCACTCCACCACCAAATCCAGGTTGCGATGGCCGCCAAAGCCAACTCGACATACATGCCCGCGGCCGCCACCATCATCCGCCGCCATTTGCTGGGTAACATCCACGCGTCGCTGACATTGCAGTACAGACACGGCGTGAGCACCAGAAACATTACGCCCATCTCATGGCAATGACCACCGAAACGTTTGCAGGCAATGCCGTGCCCCAGTTCATGCAGGACTTTGGTAATACCAAGAATTGCGGCCAGCCAAAACCAATTGCCGCCTGCGAAAAAGTCTTGAAACGTGGGGAGTTTCCGCGCAAATGCTTCCCATTCCACACCGATTAGCAGCAGCGCCGACAATAATAGCAAGCCCCACAGCCAACCCGCGGCCTTGGAAAATATCCAACCGCAATTGCGGTTGAACACTGTCAACAAAGCGTCGGGGTCAAATCCTTTGAAACGAATCGAGAGGATTTGTGTGAGTGATTGGCGCCAGGCCCGCGACTTTTGTTTACGGTCGCGCTGCCACAACTCGCTACCTTGTCCGGCCGCGTCACTGACCAACAAACCGCTGCGATGCAGCATGCCGGCAAACTGTAACAGTTCGGCTGGGTTGAGTTTTTGCGGGGCAAACTCTCGATTGAATTGTTCGCACAGTTGAGCGGCCGACTTGCGACCGTCGAGCCATTGCATAATGGCGAATTCTTCTTCTTCAAAGCGGTAGTATTTCAAGGTAAGTGGATCTTTGATGACCCAATATTGTCGGCCTTGCCAGATTTGCTGTTCGCAAATGAGATCAGCGCGGCACTGCAAACGCAGGCCGCGGTCGCGTGAATCGGAATGTGATCCGGGTGCACTCACAATGAAAAATCCGCTGAAAATTTAACGTAGCGCGCAGCAGCCATCGATGGCGCAGCCGCCCAGCGAAGTCAATACAGGAAAATGGGGTATGTTGGCAACAGCAAAATAATGTTTGGACTCGAAAAAAACGGTTGCTCGATGGAGGTAGATCGGCCAACCGCCGCTGAGGATAGCGGCTACGGTAGGTCAGCCTGTCCTCAGGCTGACAATCCAAGACTAAATAATTGCAACTAAAGTATTTGAAAATTCTTATCCGCCAATAAATTCATCGGCGGCCACAACTTCCGCCGCTGAAGACAGCGGTTGCTACTGTAACTCAGCCTGTCCTCAGGCTGACAATCCAAGACTAAATAATTGAAACTAAAGTATTTGAAAATTCCTATCCGCCGATAAATTCATCGGCGCCCACGACTTCCGCCGCTGAGGACAGCGGACGGCTACTGAAACTCAGCCTGTCCTCAGGCTGACAATCCAAGACTAAATAATTGCAACTAAAGTATTTGAAAATTCCTATCCGCCGATGAATAAATCGGCGGCCCACTCAGTGTAGTGAAAAGCAGCACGATCCTCATAATAAGCCAATGGGTATTCGTTTGGCACGACGCACCTCGAATATTGAGGCATGACTGTGCGGTGAAAAGCGGCGCGAAATCGTTTGGACCAGCATTCATAAACGCAATCGATTTTCGGGCAATCGATTCCCGCGCAACGTTTAACGGCAAGCCAGAGCGGAATTTGCGTCCATTGCCTCAGCCACTTCCAAACACATCGTTCGCAAATTTCGCGGCGGCGACGGTGTGATAATTGGTACTCGCATCAATACTTTTAACATTCGGCCTCGACAGAAATGCAATCAACCAGCGTTCATAAACGCGGTCGATTCGCGCGCAACGTTTAACGGCAAGCCAGAGCGGAATTTGCGTCCATTGACTCAGCCACTTCCAAACACACGGTTCGAAAATTTCGCGGCGGCGACGGTGGAGCGACAACTGGTACAAGAACAATATCCGGATCACACCAGCAGTAACCCCGGCGATACGACTTGCAGCAATATTCTTTTTACCAACGATCCGGCCGGGCGTTTTCTGCGCCGCGATGTTCAAAACGGCGATACGGAAACCGTATACAATAGAGTGTCGCTGTAGTCTGATTCGAATGGGTGGGCGGAGTGAACTTGCATTGATCCCAATGTCGTTGCCTTCTTAATCGAATTCACAATGAACCAACTGGCACTCCATACAGTCACCTCCTCACCCCCCGAACCCACTCTCCTCCGACGGACCTCAGAACAGAGTCTAGCGGTAGCTTGCAAGTCGTGTGCTGCGGTCCGTCGGAGGAGAGGGGCAGCAAAAAACCTTAGGCGGGACTCACGAGATTGCAGCACTACCGACCCTCAAGTCTGGACGCTCTCTGCGGTGGGCGACTGGTCGAGTTGGAAAAACCTCAGCACCACTGCCGTGACTCGCACCAATGGCACATCCAATAAACTTACCCGCATCGGTTCGGGCACAACGCCGGCTACGATTCTTTACGATGTCAAAGGTAACATCACCCAGAACCAGCGGACGCCAGGCACGAGTTCGGCTTACCAAGTCTATGGATGGGATTGTGACCGCCAATTAAAAGGCTTGTTTGTTGACAAAATTATGGGACCCGTTAGAAAAGGGCGCATTCGGAAGTTGTTACAATTGTTTGGATGACTGCAAGCGAAGTAAGATTTGGCCTATGAAAATCGTCAACTCCCATGACAAGAAAAGAATTGATTGCGATTGGTGGAATCCCGCCCGTTGGGCCAAAGGCTTTAACTCATGAGACTTCGATTAATTGGTGGTTAATATGAAAATCACAAATGTTTTTAGAGGTTACAGTCTGATCGGTAGCGATGCGAACGGGAAATTTTGCACGGATTTGCCAAGTGTGGGTAAGTTCTTGGAAATTGTTGGCGACCCTATCGATTACAAGCAGAGACCTACATTGACATTGAAACATCGCCCTATAGGTGATGAAAAGAGACGATTGAAAGCTGATGTCGTTTTGGATCAAACAGATGAATTAGTATTTTGGTGCATCGGGCCTTGGGAAACATTCCTTGCGTTTAGTTGGCTGTTTCACAAATTAAAGCGCCGAAAATTACGTTGTGTTTTCAAGATGGCAATTGATGGTACGAAACGGTTGATTGGTCTTACAGAGTTTTTAGAGCTTCGAGAAAAATATGTTACTCTAAATGAAAGTGATCTGGATCAGGCCGCAGCATTCTGGAAATGCTTAGTCGATGGCGTGGCACCGGCCCCCACGATTGAAAAAGGCATATCGCCTTATGCCGATAGAAGGAATCAAGGACTTTCCGAACTGAGCACGGGCGGGGGAAAGCATCCCTCACGTTTGGACTACTCTATTTTGAATTTATTGTCGAGCGGTCCAACTGAACAATGCATGATATGGGCGCGTGCTGGCGATGAACTCAATCTACTGGGACCGTATCGCATGGAATTTCGCGTCAACCAATTAATTCAATCGAATCTTATCAGTAGTGATGAAGTTGATCGCCCATTGGCAAAAATCCACTTAACCAAACTAGGGCGCGACCTTCTGCAGCAGGGCATTGACGTCGAGTTTCGTGTTGAACCATTTAGAATTCAAAATACTCAAATCTGAAGGCGTCAACGGTTACGGGCGGAATTGAAGAGAACCACGACCGCAAGGCCGCTAGTTTTATGTTTGGAGTACTCGGGGACAATTCGATGGACGCGACATGGGGGCGGAACCTCACTTTGTGGTTCGAAAAACCGTAATTAAGGTTTTTTCGCTCACGTAAGTGCCGCACTGTCGAACGCCGACAGGTAAGAAATAAGTGGAAATTCGGCGTTATTTTGTAAATGGAGACGACCGGGATCGAACCGACAACCCCCTGCTTGCAAAGCAGGTGCTCTCCCAATTGAGCTACGTCCCCGTTTGAATTTTCTCGTTGAACTCTCTGAGGCCAGTTTTTACCGGAAAACTCGGGTTTTTTCCAGGAACTAGCGTGTTTTATGGGCGCGCCAGAACTCGAATCTGGGACCTCGTCGTTATCAGCGACGCGCTCTAACCAACTGAGCTACGCGCCCGAATGGCCAAAAGGCTGCTGCCAACCCAATAGCGTCTTATCGGCAATCAGACATTCTAAACTTTGACCGCTGGCTGTCAAACCATGTTCGCGGTCAAGTTCACTTTTTTGCGCTCCTAGTTGCCCAAACGGTTGATTTTGCGCTCTGTAAGTTAAAGTCTGGCCGGCAAACATACAATCTAAACCTCGTTGGCGAGGCGTTCCAGCCGTTAAACTTGCGCTCCGGCCAGTAAAAACTGCCTAGGGAGCGGCAGGCATGGAGGCCGGTTTTTAACCGGGGCGTTATAAGCAGATTTTCTAGCCGTCAAACTTTCGCTCCGGCAAGCGCGCTGGCAGGGGGCAGCGGTCGTGGCCGCCGGAGTTTCACCGGCGTTAAGTGCTTCGTTTTTACGTGGACGCCGGTGTTTCACCGGCGTTAAGTGCTACGCCTCTAGCCGGCAAACTTTCAATCCGACCAGCAAGCTGCCTACGGGGCGGAGGTCGTGGACGCCGGTGTTTCACCGGCGTTAAGTGCTACGTTTCTAGCCGGCAAACTTTCAATCCGGTTAGCAGTTGGCTAGGGGGCGGATTGAAAAATCAATACGAATGCTGAAGTCAAGTCAACCTTTATGCAAGTCATTTAGTTAAGTCCATCCAGCAAGTCATTGAGGTATAGGTTTGGTAGCTGATCCCACGATGTGCGATCGCATTGGCAGCCACGCCGGACCAACTTGCCGCTCCTCCACCTGGAGGTTTTCAAATCCAGTCGCAGCAATCCATTGCCGAGTATCTCGGGTCAAACAACATCCACCGGCGGCCCAGTACCATGGCCAATAGACCGCTTTTTGAAATTGCAAACGACCTCCCCGGTCGGCCACGTGTTCAATAAAGGTAAACACGCCGCCCGGCTGAATTACTCGCAATATCTCTTTCAGTACATCACCGGGCGACTTGACCGTGCACAGCACCAATGTCCCGGTAACAAACGGGATCGAGTTATCGCTCAACGGTAACGACTCCGCGCCTTGTTCGATGATCTCCAGTCGCAAGCGATGTTCCCTCGCTCGGCTCCGCAGTCGTTCATGCATTGCGCGGTTGGGTTCAACAGCAATGACCAACATCCCCGGTCGGTAGTAACTGAAATTGATCCCCGTGCCTGCTCCAATCTCTAGCACTTTTCCCGACACCGGCCACAACAACGAATGTTTCAGCGGATGGTACCAGCGGTCTAAAATTCCATCCAACTGCCGATAAACCAAAGCATGCCAGCGGTCAGACCAACTCGACTTCCTACCCAAACTACCAAGCTTATCCGGCGGATCTTGGTCGCGACTCGGCTGATTGTGGGGTTTGGTCATCGCCGTACGGCTCAACTTTATTAAAAGACATTTATTAAAAACACCGTTGAAATTGCTACTGCATGCTTATCAGTTTTCTTGTATCGTCTGGCCGCCGTCGGAGCAATCCATCAATTTGACAAAGCTTTGAATCTATGGGACGCTCCCAACCACAACCCGAAGAGGTCGAGCACCTCGTGTTGGTGATTCACGGCGTGGGAGATCCACAGCCCGGCGAGACCCTGAGTCTTTTTGCCCGCAGCGTCGCCAGCGAACGTCAACCGTTGACGGAAAGCCAAGAAATCCTGTGGTTGTCTGAAAAAACCGACGATCCGGACAACATCAAAACCTTTGGCAGCCACTTGCGGCATCTGGATTTCGGGCGTCAACAAGCGGTGTTGGCGGAAGTTTTTTGGGGTGATCTCTCCCGCGTGCGACGGGGCCTGATCGGCGCCGTTCTGGGGCTCGTTGAGATCCTATTTGGGCTGCGTTACGTCTCCTATGTCGCCGGCCATCAAGCGGGTGTTTGGGCTCGCGGATTGCAACAACTCGGCGTTTGGTGCGCCAACATTCTGCATGGTCCAGTGCTGGCCGTTACATTTTTTTTGGGCTTGCTAACCTTGGCTTTGGCGGGCACGGAACTGCTGTGGAAGAACTCGTACATAGGGCTGTGGTGGGGCACCGTGCTGGCATGCGGTTGTTGTAGTATTGCCATCGTCGCCAGCTCGTTAGGGCAACAGATCACCAAGAACAAAGAGGTGAAGAACTTTTGGCTATGGGTGCACATTGTTGCCGCGTTTGTGTCACTCCTAATCCTGGTAAAGATTTTCTACATCGATCACCAAATTCCCGAGTTAACGCAAAATGGCGCTGCGCGACCGGGTTTGATTTGGTATTGCCGCGTGCTGATCAACATTCTGGCACTGTTATGGTTGGTTGAGATGATCGTCATTATTGGCATGGGTCTGTGTTGGCTCGGCGCCAGTTTTGGTCCACGTTGTTATCGCACTTCACTCAATGTGGCTTTTTTGTTGCCCGCATTGGTCGTCGGATTTTGGGGTTTTGTCTTGCCGATGATTTGGCTGTCGGCGGCCAAGTCGTTGCGAGAAGTGGTCGAGCTAAAAAAGTTCGAGGAACTGTTCGAAGAAGCGGTACCGCTGCTTGGTGTCCAATTCATTATGGTCATCATTGCGACGTTGGCCGCTGTATTTGTGCTGTTGCGGTATGCAAGGTGGCGAGTGCAAATGGCTAAAAAGCAAATCGATCTGGTTGGCGACCCACCTCGATTGATAATCCACCCATCGCTGCAATGGGTTACCAGTGTGACGACGATCATTGGCGTATCACTGGTTGCCACGATCAGCGTTCTGCAACATGCAGGTTGGCATTATCAAGACTTGTCGGGCGGGATCTTGTTGGCGGAAGCCAATAAATACGCGACAGGTTTTTTGGTGCCGATGGGGCTATTCGCGTTTATGATTTTTCCGCACTTACGTCCGGTGATCGATATCGTCCTGGATGTTACGAATCACTTTTACTTTCGCCCAGTAAAGCTGGAAGACACCGTCGATAACAATGACTACGATATTCGCGAAACCACTTTTGAAAATAGTCGTTTTTATTTCGCGCGACGCGATGCGATTCATTTGCGAATCAAACGCTTGCTCGGTCACTTGCGCGATAAATTACCGGGGCGTCCGAAGCTGACCGTGATTAGTCATAGCCAAGGTACGATGATCGCGGTAGAGGTGCTCAATGACCCGAAATTGAGTTGGTTGAATAACAGTTTTTCGGAAGTTCGCTTGGTCACCATGGGCTCACCATTTACCCATTTGTATCAACATTATTTTCGCAATGTCTATCCACCGCTCAAAAACCAATATTGGAAGCCGCTGCGGAGCCGGATCAGCCGCTGGGTAAATATTTTTCGAATGGATGATTTTGTGGGAACACGGATTCATTTTCCCGACTTGCCGCATGAGAACTGCGTCTATTCAAACCATATCTTGGGGGCTCGCGGGCATCTCAACTATTGGACCGATATTCAAGTTCTCGAAATCCTTCATCGAGAATTGTTGCCCACCGAAATACAAGAACTTCGCTTGGAACAGCACCGCCGAGCCGCTTGATCCTGTTTTAATCCCAATTGAAGAAACGGTTTTCTCTGAAACCAATACTAGAAATTCATTTTGGATCTGGTTTATAATCGCTTAAACATCTGATTTGTTGTTGTTTTTTAGTCTTAGGAGTTCATGTATGCAGAGAATTGGTGTGTTTGTTGTATTGGCAGCCGTTGTCGTCGGTGCCGCGGGTGCGATGGTTGCGGAATTGCCCACGCGGAAAGACCCCGTGTCAATTGAAGAGATCATGGAAAAGGCGATGAAGGGCGGATTGGCCAAAAAAGTCGCTTCCGGCAAAGCGGACGACAAGGAAAAGCTTGAGTTGCTTAACTTGATGATCGACTTGGTCGACAATGAGCCACCACAGGGCGATGCCAACGAATGGAAGATGGCGGCTGGCAAAGCGATGATGGATGCGGCCAAAGTTGTTGTCGGTCGCGAAGGGGCCGGCGAAGCGTTAGGTCAATCGATTAATTGCAAAGCTTGCCACGACATTTTCAAGCCGAAATAATTTCGGTTGGAAGTGAATGAACTGTTGTGATTAGAGATAAGACGAGACGCTGGCGAGAAATCGCGAGCGTTTTTTTGTTTTTCGAGCGGTCGATAGAGTAACACGATCGAGGACAATCGTGCTGTTCAATTTGGAATCGTGTTACAATGATGCCATGAAAACAGGAATACTTATACACGGTTGTAACTTGCATATTGAGAACTGGCGGCATGTGGCGTGGGGTGATCCGCCGGAGCAAATGGGAAGAGTACCGCAAGGCATACTGGCGGCTTTGCAATTTGAAGCAGAAATGATTGTCTTGGGAACCGGTGCATCTCAAAAAGAGTTCATGTGGGGGACAACGGATGAACCGGGTCCGATGTTGCTGGAAGCGGAGTTTACGCTTGAGTATTTGAAACGATCGTTGGCCGGACTATTATCGTTTGCCGACATCGCTTCTCATTTTTCTGGCTATTCGGAAACGGTTGCACTGCAGCATCTCGAACAAATCCTTGACCGCATATCACTTGATTTGGTTTCGCAGAATACACTGCAAGAAGTTGAACAGGCAGGACGGCAGTTTGCGGCCGCTGGGGTGCAGCGGATGGTATTGGTTTCCAGCCCTACGCATATTGTTCGTTGTTTGCGAGACGCTAATCAGTTGATCGATGAGCGGCCGGGTTTTCAAAAGTGGCGTTCGCGCGTTGTGGCTTGCCCGAGTGTGACTAATTACGAAGGAACGCGTCCTGGTGACGTGGTCGTCGTCGAACCGCCCCATCGACCCGACCGTCATATGATACCCACTCATCGCCGGATCCAACGGATGTTGGATTTGCAGCGACTCCCTAACGCCGACCAAGTTGAATTGATACAGGCTTTTGATGATCTATTGCAGCGCTACGAACATCGTTCAATTACAATTCGGCATACCGACGAAAAATAAAATTACTTGACACTGTTTTAGAACCACGAAAGGCACGAATTACACGAAAAACCGTGCCTGAGCCTTCGTAAGACTTAGTGGTCCTGCCTTTCGTGTCGTTCGTGACTTTCGTGGTCAAACCCTCTACACGAAAAACTGCGCCCGAACCTTCGCAACAGACTCAGTGGCCATGACTTTCGTGTCATTCGTGCCTTTCGTGGTCAAACCGTCGCGCTGCATGCAGCAGCCGATGTTTATATAGAACCACGAAAGACACGAACTACACGAAAAACAAATCCCGAATCGAACCATGCATCTACGGCCTTCGTAAAAAAACTTAACTTTCGTGTCGTTCGTGACTTTCGTGGTCAATCCCTCGCTTGGCTTACAACAATCAGCGGAGGTCTTGTTCTTTTGACTTCTGCATCTCACTTCTAATCCCACTTTTTCAGGATGATAATTACAATGGCTGAGATCTTTTTTAAAGAAGAAAGTTACCGTATCCAGGGCTCCATTTTTGAAGTGTACCGAGAAATGGGTTGCGGTTTTCAAGAGTCCGTCTTTCAAGAGAGCTTGGAAGAAGAATTTGGTATGCAGTCCATTCCATTTGTGGCTCATCCCGAGTTGACGATTCGGTACAAAGGCAAATTGTTGCGTCAAACTTTCAAGCCGGACTTTATCTGTTATGGCTCAATTATTGTCGAACTAAAGGCCGTCGCTGCACTCACGCCCCAACATGAATCCCAAATCCTCAACTATTTAAAAGTCGCCGGCTTTCGACTGGGAATCCTGGTTAATTTTGGGTCTTATCCGCAAGTAACGATCAAACGATTTGTACTTTGATGAGTTGATTGACCTCGAAGCTCACATGGTCTTCGAGTCACTAATTTCAAGATTTATTAGGACATAGAGAGGGGGACAGTACATCGAGGCGGCAGGGTGCTGTGGTCTTGACTGGAATAGGAGACTTGCCGCAGCCGGCCTTGGTATTGGGCGACGCATTTTAGGGCGTTGTTTTGCACAAAATGACCGGTTAAACCGCAATTTCCGCAATTCTCGGAAAAAAATCGCCCAAATAACGTCTCGTCAATAGCTCTGGAGCAGCCAAGTCTGCTCTGGGTAAATAGTCTGAAACGAAGGTTGATCTGTAAGGATTTGCAAGTCGCGATTTTTTGTTCGGAAAAAAGCAATCTCGCAATTTTTTGAAATTACAACTCCAGCATTTTGCGTGATCAACCGCACATTCTCTGAGGTAGCATCATGAATTCGCATTGGGCTCGAATCTGTTTGATGGCCGTAGGATTGTTCGGCTTGGCCGGCGACGTCAAAGGGCAATTGGAACTGGGCGGCAGCGAGTGGCAAGTGCCGGGTGGCGGATATTACTATATGGGCAATAGTCCCACTCATGTCACTTCGACCGGCTGGGGTGCAAGTATCGGTGGAACTTATGGCAGTTCTACGGATCAATTGCTAGGACAACGATGGCATTATGGCGACTCCGCTCAAGTATTTTACGGTGACCAAGTCAACGGATCAAAT
>JBGSMY010000093.1:0-2582 GCA_041739975.1 Pirellulaceae bacterium | reverse complement strand
AATGACGGCGTCTTGTTGAATCACTACCGGCTTTGACTGCACGCAAATCAGGTCAATCGTTTCTCCTGGGGTTAGAATTCCATCGACCTTCAACCTAATGGCCGTAACGGCACTAGTTTCTCCTCCACCCGCAAAGGAAGCTGACAATTCCTTTTCTTGTTGCGCTTGCTCGGCAACCCGTTTCTTCTCGACAATTGCGTTTTTCTTCGCTTCAACAGCGTCTTGTGCGGCCTGACTGATCATCGTCGCCAGCTTTTGAATGCTTTCGGCGAAGATCAACTGATTGTTGGTTCTCGTTGGACTTCTGAGTTTAGTTTTCAGTTTGATCTTGCCATCTTTCGCGAGTGTGGCCAACGCGCGTTCATCGAACGGCCCCTCTTCAACTTCCTGCAACAAACCGTCACGATAGTAGTACCAAACATGACTTTCTTTGGGGGAGTTGGTTTGGCTCATTTTGCCTCCGAATTTTTAAGCAATTGGAAGTGAAATATCAATTGACGGCCGCTTTTGATCATAGTCAAAATCGAAGCCATTCGATAATTGATTTACATCGAAAGTGGAAAGAAAAATGCCCTGCCCGGTTACGAATCGGGCAGGGACTTCAGATCAGGGCGTACGACACAACCGATACACAGCGTTGTTGAAATTGTGTCGTCCGGACACCGACCCTTATATTATCGCCAAAATTTTTTTGCGGAAGTGTCGAACAGTCATCGGTCAAAAAACCGAAGGTGGATGGTCAAGTTGACCCGCAAATTTACGGCATTTAGTACACCCGGTTGGGCTCGAACCAACAACCTTCGGTTCCGTAGACCGAAGGTCGATCGCGAGCAAAATTTGATTTTTTGAAGATTCTCTAGTTGACAAGCAAATTCTGGCCGATCTATATTCGCACCTCGTCGGGCCACGAACTCGGCAGTTCAGAAGTTCAGATACAGAGCGTAAACCCTCTTTGGCCGTGCTGGCCCTGGATCGTTGGCGCTGCACAACGATTGATTTCCACGAAGACCAATTGCGTTAGGTCGTGCGCACCGAGAAAACTTGGTGGCGTATTTACGCCACGCTCGGGTCTTCAAGATGCCAATACGTGAATTTTCTGGGCAAATCGACTGGTGGCCATGGAAACAGGATTTCTAATGGAGCCAGTACGATGGTTGGAAGACTTGCAACAGCAATCTCCGTAACTACGCTGGAAAATCGCTTGACGGACAAAGCCCAATCCGGGCGAGCTGGTGATGGAGCGGTAACGGCCGCCTATTACCAAGTGGAGTCATTCGATGAATCATCACATAAAGCTCTGGACCCCAGAACCAGGCAGCCAAGTTTCTTCGATCAGTTCACTGCAGCACTTCTTCGACGAGTGGTACATCCCAACACTCGCCAAAGACTTGAGACGGCGACCTATCGGCCGCGCTACGATCGACCGGCGACGAGCGGCCATCAATTGGTGGACAAGGCTCATGCGATCGCCGGGCAGACCCGAAGGGCCGCCGCTGGCCGAGATCACAAACGAGCTGATCGCCGAGTTTCGAAAGAAACTAGAATCAGCAACCTTTCGCCGAGGAAAGTGGACGCCAAACAGTTACCCGCTTTCGCCCGTATCCCAAACCCGGACCGTACAGGAAATACAGATCGTGGTTGGCACCGCGGGGCCAGCAACCGGCCGGCTTGTCCGCGCCGGTTTGCTGCCCGAATCACCTGGGATTTACATGCCAAGCCCGGACATGTCTCCCAAGCCGACTTGGAATACCAACGAGGCTCGTTTGATTGTCGCAGGACTTGCAACATCGAAAGCACCGCGACTTTGGAAACATGGCGCCGAGATGTATCACAAACTCAGTCGAGCGACGTTGGCGTTTTGGTTTTATACGGGCCATCGAGCGACAACGATCAATCAAATTTGCTGGAACAACCTGCGTCAGGACGACGAGGGCAACTGGCGATTGCACATCGTTTCAGTGAAGACGGGAAAAATGGACATCATCGCCATCCACGCTCGTTTGCTCGAGGCAATTCGGGCCTGCGAGGGCATGGACGGAAAACGTATCATCCCGTGGCCAGTTTATTATTCGGCGGTTGTGAAGGCTCATGTTCGCTGGCAACATTTGCTGCCGGCAAACCGCAAATTATCCCCTCAGGCATGGAGACGCTGCCACGCACGTCATATACAATTAACAGGGTTCTCATTGGCCCGCGACTTAGCGGCCCGGAGCTTATGCCATGCGTCCGCATCGACTACCGATGCGCACTACACGTCGGCACGCGATGCGGCAGTATTAATGCTCCCCGACATTTTTCAATAGCACAACTTTCAGCGCCTCAAGCTGGAAGCTCAATCGCGCGGCACTCTCGCGCGATTTATGACACCCATCCGCGTGGATTAGACCGCGGATGGGTGTTTTTTCTTGCGCTTCCCCAATGTATTCAATTCGCTTTTTTCTGGTCAATCAAATGGAAAGGAGTTTCTATGCCACAAGAATTTCAGTTTGAACTAAGTGACATGGTTCGTCTGCAGATACCCAACTTTCGCAGCTCTGATGGCGAGCCCAAGAAGTCTGGCGAGGTCGGCGTCGTCATCGGCA
>JBGSMY010000048.1:0-6079 GCA_041739975.1 Pirellulaceae bacterium | reverse complement strand
CGCCGGATGGCACTTTCATTGCTAAAGAACTACAAGGGTGACAAAGAAAGTGTGAGACAACGAAAACTAAAGTGTGCCTGGGACGAGTCCTACCTGTTCAAAATTCTCGGAATTTCAGCGTAAAATAGTGCGCTCGCCCTGCTACCGCAACGCCTGTGCGGCGATGGTATGGCGACGTTGAGGGATGGCCAAATACGATTTTTGCCAAGATTGTCAACCAAGACATTGTCGTTTCCAAAACAGATGCAAAATCGTATACCGCTTGGAATCTGGCCGAGGAGAAAGCCGTATACTCGTTTAAAGCGGGCAGTTTCTTCGACTCGCCCGTGGTGTTTACCTACGATCGCAACTTTTTGATTGTGCCCGAAGATGGCAAATTGACTGTATTCAATGCGGTTACGGGTGACGTCGAATTTTCAACTCGAGTCAAAGACAATCACGTATCGGGCGCCAATATTAATGCGGCTGGCAATCGATTGGTGGGATTAACGGAACGCAATCTCTATGTGTGGGATCTTACGTCGCCCAATCAAGAGCCCAAAGTTTATCCGGCACCGTTGATTGGCAACCCATTTGGATCTCGGGTGGAATGGATTGATGACGATTTAATATTAGCCGAAACGCATATGGAACGCGTTCTTTATCGATTGTCACTGGAGTTACCGGTATGGAGCTATCGATTGGTAACGAATACCTATTGGGACAATAAGGATCCTCTCAAAAATATGGTAATCAACGGGTTGTTCTTTTATGTGGCCCAACCCGGTTTCAATGATGGCTCAATTGCGGTAGGTGCCGTGAGATTACCTGGCCCCAGCGTCGATGAGATTACCAAAAACATCGATCGCGAGTCGTTGTATTTGATTAAGCCAGGAGTAGCAGTAGGGGTCCAAATGAAATCGGTGACGGATCCTGGCAAAGTGGAACAATGGCTGCGGGAAAAGATTGAATCCAATGGTTGGGTCTTTGATCCGAATTCTGAAATTATCATGCATGCCGAAATGGGGGTGGGCAAAACTCAATCTGAAACCTACCGCGAGTTCGGTTTGGGCGGCAAAGAGACTACGGTCAGCTTTACACCCCACTTTTCAACGTTGGTGATTAAGAAAGGTGATTTAGTGGTTTGGCAAACCGGGATTTCAACGGGGGCGCCGCCGATGTCTCGAGCCAGCAATATACAAGCGGAAGTGAGTTCAATGCAAAAACCACAGCTTGATTTCTTCAAGAACGTAACGATTGATTCCAAGATTATCGATCCAAAATACAGTCGAGGTTTTGGAGTGTCTGAGTTATCACTGCGCGGGATCCAAGTCGTCTCGACGACACCTCCCGGTCGCACCGAAAACCCCGCTGATGCCGAATCTAAAATGAAAGACGACCAGGAAAAAGATCGAAACAACCGTCGCGACAATCCGAGTGAGGGCGGAATCCGTTAGTCCAAAAACGCCAAGGCGATTGTGTTTTGTATTCTCACAGTCGTTTCGCGTGCAATCGTTTTACGCGCAATTGTTTTACGCGCAATTGTTTAACCGCAAGCCAGAGCCAAATTTGCGGAATTTGACTTCACCACATGGAAAGATGTTTTCCGCAAATTCCGCGGCGGCGACGGCGCATCGGCCTAACCACTTCAGATCGACCAAGCGAACTACGCAAAAAGATTTCTAAACCAAAGAAATAAGAAAAATACCCCAACGATAATTCCGCAGCTCGTTGCATAGCGCGTATTGCCAGTAAAAATCGCTGTCCAATTTCCGTTGGTGCAACCCAAAAAAAACCAACCGCTTATTAACCACCACAACAAGTTGTAATTTGGCGGGACAATAAACGGGAGCGTCGACCATTTATAAAAACAGAAAGTCGTAATGGCGACCCAATGGGTACCCAGCAGTAAATTGGCAATGGAATAATTCGAGCGGTTATTCATTTCAACCTTAATCTTAAACCGCGTTTGCTGGAGTTTTGCGCTCGAGCATTCTCGTCCCATCAGGACAAAACGTCGGTAACGAAAACGTCAGCTCGCGTATTTCTGGCTCATCAGAACACAACGTCGCCGCCTATATTATCACTATTTGATTGACTTGGCGCGAATTTGTAATTATCACGGATAGGTGTTTGGTAGCGAGTCCGTAAACCTGTTTCGTTAATTGGTTATCCAGGAATTTTAGTGGCTGGCTGGGGACGATCTTCAGGTTTATCTGTTCCGTTGACTACGATTGATGAAGTTTCCCGATCTACTCTGTGTAACCCTCGCGAAAGTTCGTGTCGAGTCGAATTCAATCTTGTCTACAATTCCCAGCAACCGGTCCGACGCCCGCCCAAATCCGTCGTTCGTGCGTTTCGTGTTTTTCGTGGTTAAATCTTTTTTGCCACTAAATTGCCGGGAGGGCCCGTTTATTGTTGTTGCCAATTTTTCAGGTTGTTACGGCCGAAGTCGTTAATTCTTGTCGCTTTTTGACTGGCCATGGGATTTGATTAGCCGACGTTGGTTTATAATCGACAAGTACGGTTCGATTCCTCAGTCGACTCAAATCTCAAGGTATGCACTTTGGAAACTTCGTTGTCATTGCTCGACAGATTGACACGCTGCGCCGACGATTTGAGTTGGGAGCAGTTTCTATTGATTTACCAACCGTTGATTTTGCGGCAATTAGATCGCATGAACATCGCGACGCAAGACTGCGATGACATTCTCCAGGAAACACTGAAATCAGTTCATCAATCACTCTCTGGATTCGCGCATAACGGACGGGTCGGCGCTTTTCGTCGCTGGCTATATTCCATTGTTCAACAACGGGCCAGTCAATATCGTCAGAAATTGAACAAGAGCCAATTTTTAGGACAAGGTCATTTGCTGGAGGAACAGATCGACGACACAAACGATTTGGAGGCCGCTTGGGACCAAGAACACGACCGATTTGTCATTCAGCGCTTGTTGACAATGATCGAACCCGAGTTCACTAAAACCACTTGGTTGGCGTTTGAATTGCAAACCGGTCAGGAGCTTTCTCCTGCTCAAGTGGCTGGCGAGTTGGGAATGTCTATCAATGCCGTGATGATCGCCAAGTCACGGGTGTTGCGGCGATTGCGACAGCTAGGTCGTCAGTTGGTGGACTTTGGAGACGAATGACCATGGAGTCCCCCCATTCAAAAGTGGCATTTGATAATCGAAACGGCAAAGCACCATTGGCGAAGTCACCTCTTGAATCGCCGTCGGTGAGTAATGCAAGTCATCAAGAGTCGGCCACAAGCGCGCCATTGGTTCCTTTTGAGCCCTCCGAATTGCCATCGGAACATTCGATAAAGGTGCCTACGGATTCGTCCCTGTCAGCGAAATGTGATCTTGAGCATTTGCGTCTGTATTTGGCCGGAGGTCTAAAAGACGCGGCTGATTACCAAGCCATGGACGAACATCTGCTTGGTTGTGATGCCTGTGCGACAATAGCAAGCGCGATGCCAGGTCCGCAGTGGGTGCAAGATTTCGTGGTTGCAGAATCGACACCCAACGTAACGCGACACCGATTGGGTGATGCCTACGAAATTGCGGAAGAACTTGGACGCGGCGGAGCGGGAATTGTTTATCGCGCTTGGCAACGGCCCATTGGCCGATGGGTGGCGCTCAAAATGTTGATTGGAGGTGTTGCCGCTCAATCCAAACAATTGGCTCGGTTTCGACGCGAAGCGGCCGCTTTGGCAAAACTGCAACATCCGCAGATCGTGCGAATTCTTGATAGTGGCGAACAAGACGGAGTGCCTTATTTGGCAATGGAGTTGATTGACGGACCCAGTCTCGCGGCGGCTTTAACTCACCATCGCCCGACACCCCGTCAATCGGCAAAGATCGTCGCTGAATTGGCGCGCGGTGTTTCATCGGCCCATCAGAATGGGATTATTCACCGCGATCTTAAGCCTCACAATGTTCTGTTGGCATTGGCAGCGACTCATACGCGAGCTCAGCAGTCCGAAGCAAACCAGGAAATACGCGAGTCCCAATTTCGCGATATAAATTTTGACACCGTTCAACCAAAACTAGTCGACTTTGGTTTGTCGTTAGTCCACGATGAGTGTTTTGCCACACAGACTGGTGAGTCGTTGGGCACGCCGGCTTACGTTGCGCCCGAGATGTTAAATCCGCAATTGGGCCGCGTTACAGAAATGGCCGACATCTATGGACTGGGAACGATTCTCTATCAATGTCTCTACGGCCGCACACCATTTGTGGGCTCACAACAGTTTGAGCTAATCGAACAAGTACTCAAACACGAACCGAGTTGGGAAACGTTGACGGAAGCGGTGCCGATTGATTTGCGAACTATTTGTCAAAAGTGCTTAGAGAAAAAACCTGCCGCTCGTTTTCAATCGGCTCATGAATTGGAGCAGGAGTTAAACCGATTTTTGCAGGGCATTCCGATTCGTTCACGAGCCATTGGACGCCTGGAACGAGCTGGTCGGTGGTGTCGCCGAAATCCTTGGCCCACGGCGGCAGCGTTGGTTCTAATAGCCAGTACATTAACCATCGTCAGCTTGCTACTTGTTTTTCAATCGAGTTTGATCCGTCAAAGGGATCAAGCCCAGCGGAACTATGACGATGCTAGGGCTGCGATTTGGGAAATATTGGACAAGAGTTCTCGCGAGTCTGCGATCGAGGTGCCAAAGCTGACAGAAATGCAAGTCGCTCAGCTTCGTCCGGCAATGAGCTTTTTTGAACGATTAGTCCAAGTGGCTAAGACAGACGAAGCAAGGTTAGATTTGGCCCGAATTCGAATCCGCTTGGCATCGATGTTGATTGCTCGCCAAGAACTTGAAGAAGGGGAGGCATTGTTATTGCAAGCAATCGAGCAACTAAGGGCAATGACATCCAATACCTCATTGCGGGACGCCGTCCTGATTGATGCATTTTCGGCAACTACAAAATACGCTTTGTCGATTAGTTATCATGATCGCGGTTTGGAATCGCTTAAACTGGTACAGCCGTTGGTCGCTCAATCACAAGAGTTGTGCCAGCGTCATCCGCACGATTGGTCGTATCGTAGTCATCGGGCTTGGATTCTCCATAACTTGGCCTGTATTCAACAACATTGTGGGGACTTGCCCGCAGCGCAAGGTTCATTCGAAGCTACTATTCAAGAACGCCAGCTCGCATATGAGTTACATCAGCAACAATTCGAACAAATGCCACTCAACTGGGAACTTGAGCTTGCAGAATCATACGTCAGTCTCGCAACCGTTGAATTGACGTTGCAACAACAATCCGCTGCGATTGAAGATTTTGATCGAGCTCGCGAATTGATGCGTCTCGCTTACGAACGCGATCCCAAGAATTTGCGAGTCTTGTGTTCGGCTGCCGCCGTGCAGTTGAATTTAAGCAATTTGTATGCCAGTCAACAGCAATTGCCGCTGGCTGTTGCTGCCTGCGAACGGGGAGTGGACTTGATTGAAAAAGTCCTTAATGCCGATCCAAGTTCATTGGATGCACGTGAGTATGGCGCCATGTTGTATGGCAATCGTGCGTTGTACAAAGAAGAAAAAATTGAGAATTTACCCCTTGTGATTGACGATTGGCGACGCGCGAGCGAACTGTTTCAATCGCTGGACCACCGCAATTACGCGACACTTCAATGGGGGCGGTGCCTGATATTGGCGAACCGATGGAACGAAGCAATCCAATCGCTGGAGTCGGTAAAACTGCGGGCCGAACAGACCGATTTGATTGTCTTTGAGTTAACGTTACGCGCGAAACTGGTCGACTATCTAAGGTC
The DNA here is from genome assembly GCA_041739975.1 of Pirellulaceae bacterium. Classification (GTDB taxonomy): domain Bacteria; phylum Planctomycetota; class Planctomycetia; order Pirellulales; family Pirellulaceae; genus BJ22. Next base: position 323 of record JBGSMY010000048.1, on the reverse strand, counting down.
TCAAAACGATGTTGTTGATGTTGCCGAGTCGGCGACGGCGACCACCGCACATTTTGCATCTCAAGTTCAATGGTGGCAACGGCAACTGGAGTTATTAAATCAACAGGGCTTTTTTGCCAACCATCCGCAACATTGGAAAATGTTACAGGAGGACGCCGACTTCGCTGGAGTTCGCCAAGCATTAGGGGCAGATTATTGGGCCACACTGCAAATCAAATGATTATTCGCTGCGACGGCGACGGTGGCAGAGTCCCAAGGTTGTTAGAGCGATTCCCAATAAGATCGTATTAGGCTCAGGGACGGCGTTGTAACCGACGTAGGTA
>JBGSMY010000047.1:0-6537 GCA_041739975.1 Pirellulaceae bacterium | reverse complement strand
CGCCGGATGGCACTTTCATTGCTAAAGAACTACAAGGGTGACAAAGAAAGTGTGAGACAACGAAAACTAAAGTGTGCCTGGGACGAGTCCTACCTGTTCAAAATTCTCGGAATTTCAGCGTAAAATAGTGCGCTCGCCCTGTGTTGACCGTCACTCGGGTCCTGCCGATGTGGACATCGGCAGCCCAGAATTTCCACTAAACACAATCGATCTACTTTGTTCACCGCCTAAGATCATCGATCATTTTCTTGATCATTTGCTTGAGAGTCGGATCGTTGGTTTCTTGCAAGGTTTGTTCGAGCTGAGTAATCAGCGACTGTTGGGCATCTTGATTCACCTGTTGGCTTTGACCAGAACGCTGACTTTGACTGCTCGGTTGACTTAGTTCGTTGCCGACTCGTCGCGTGCCGGATTGATTGGCCATCGCTGAACTGTGGGCTAGACTGGGGCCTGCCCCTGATGATGAGGACGACGATCGCCCCATCGCCATTCCGCGACTCATTGAACCGCTAGTGGCCGAATTACCGTTTGCAGATCCAAATCGACCGCCACCCTCTATTGGGAAGCCGTCGGAAAATACAGCTGAATCGAATCCGGGCAAGGCCGGCGATTTGTCGTGGTCTCCGTATTGTTTGACCCATTCGTAAACTTTCGGTTCGGATTGTTCCAGTTCCTGGCGACTTTTGGCAAAGTAAGTCTTATTGGCCTCCTCGCCACTTGATTTAGTATCGCGAATTGCAACTTGGATACCTTCCTCATCATTTTCAATGATCGAAACGCGTTTGCCATCTTTTTTGACAATTGTTTTGCGGAATACTTTTCCGTTTTGAATGGACTTTGATCGTTCGATGGCCACGCCGTCGTCGCCGGTTGCGTAACTGGAACTGGTTACTTGCGGGAATTGGGACAAAGGCATGAAATTGGAAGAGTTCTGAGATTGGGAATACAATGAATCGCCATCTCGAATCCCTGCGCCGTAGGTTTGTTGTTCACCGCCCAGATTGATCGACGCCTGGGCTGTGGCCTGTCCGTTGCGGCTAAAAGCGGCCGCTGAGGCCTGCCCTCCCGTCACCTGATTTCCTGGCAATTCAGTGACGGGTGACTGGTAACCCGGTGAGCGATAGGAACGGCTATTTTGGGGGAGCCCATTCTCAGTTGTTTCCGTGCTTTCCGATTTGCTGGTTGCATCGCTCCGTTGTTTTTTTGATTTCGACGTTTGACCTTGCACTGAGCTTGGCGTTTGAGCGCATAGAAGTGCACCTAGCAGAAATCCGGCCAGAACGTGCCTGGCATACTTTTTCGTTGTCGTGCTAAACATAATTCAAGACTCCTTTTGTTTTATTGTGATTGACCGTTGAGACGCAGTGTCTTTAAGTCGCAGGTAGCAAACATAAGTCGCAGGTAGCAATAAATTGTCACTTCGATTCAGCGGCAATCGGAAAAATTCTTGAAATTGAGTGCGGAGTTTTGAGGAAAGGTTTGGCGTGGCCGCCGATGTATTCATCGGCGCTTAGGAATTTTCATTTACTTTCAGTTGCAATTATTTAGTCTTGGATTGTCAGCTTGAGGACAGGCTGACCTACAGTAGCCGTCCGCTGTTACAGTAGCCGTCCGCTGTCCTCAGCGGCGGAATAGAAAGCTCTCTATTCTTTTGTTGCCCGAAATTAGTCGTCGATTGTCAGCCTGAGGACAGGCTGACCTACTGTAGCTGACCTACAGTACCTGACCTACTGTAGCTTTCTTACTATTTTCAGTAGGGAGACTGTGCTCGAGTCCAAGCCGAGTTTTGGTTGCGGCTCGGTTGTACTTGCGGCATCTCTTGCCGTAATTGCGCCAACCGCGTTGCATCCGACCCGTGCTCATTTGCTGGTCTGATTTGTCCTAAATATTCCATCAACTGGTCATTTGGCTCGGCAATAACAAATGTCTTTGTCAACTCAGGTTGTTGCCGATGTCGCAAAATTACAATTGCTTCCCAGGCTTCGATATTCGTGTTTGCCGTAATCGGCTGGCCCGGATTGAAGGTCCCTGGATTTAATTTTTTGCCAACCCCCAACACGCCCCCGTCCACTGAAGCAGTCGAATCAGACGCACCTTCCCAGACGACTTGACTAATTTGAGGCGCAATTGATCTTCCAGCTTCTAAACGTTGTTCGCGCACGTCCATTGACATTGCTGCTGCGACTTGTAAGGGGCGAAGATCAGGAGGATTGAGGTTCAGGAATGCGTCCCCATCGCCAAAATTACTCTGGGCAACCTCAGCAATTTCCAGACCCGATCCGGCCGGAAGCCGAGGGTCCTCAAACAAGGCAATCAGATTCGACCCTTCAATCATCCGATAGATATTTTCAAGTGCCGAGTATATTCCTTCATCAAAATCAACCGCTGCGGCATTGCATACACCAATCAATTTGCCATCGGTGGTAAACAGTCCACCACCACTGCGGCCATCGACCGGGCGACCATGAATTTCGATTTTTTTTACGCCGTTATAGATCGCTGATTTTTTGAGATGAGTATGCCGAATGGTGGGTGGTTCACCGTGATCGCAGCCGACGCTAAAGACCATTTGGTCAACATTCAACGTCTCGCGACGCGGCGCAAGTTGAACGATTGGCAAGGTTCGCCCGCAACGAATGGTCAACAGCGCGACATCGGTTTTGTCAGCGTCATAAGCGATTAATTTACCTGGAAAAGTGACTGGCTGTGATGTGTTCCAATTCCAATCAGCTGTAATCACACCTTGGCCTTGAGAATCGCGGAAAACGTGACCGCAGGTAAGCACCAGCGCTTCATTGCCATCGACGTGAATGATAGATCCAGTGGCATAGGAAAAACCCGCATCATCTTCCACTCGCAATCGAACCGTAGCCTCAAGTGCCACGCTTTCGGACGTCGTGGATGGCTGGCGAGTGCCAACGAGCATGGTGTCCGGATTTCTGGCAACCGAGCGATTGCCCTGTGCCATCTCAAATGGTTGAGCGGCCGCGTTTAATTGGTTACTTCCCACGCCATCCGAAAAACTTGCACGGGGCTCGGCAACGGCTTTTGCCGCTCGAAACCACTCCAGCAATTCCTCCGTCGTCAACAAACCGGAATGGCGTTGAAAAATCTGATCCCCAATCAACAAAATGGCCGTTGGAGTTTGCGTGACTTGAAATTGTTGTACCCATTCCGATGGTTGCTGGGTGTCGATCTTGGAGATCGGGTATTGTTGCCGCATGAACTCTTCGATGAGAGGTTCCATTTGGCGGCAAGGCGGGCAATTGGCCGAAGTAAAATACAATAACTGGACTTTGCCGGTCTGGGCCACAGCGGTGCTGGTCGCCAAAAGTCCCAAGGCCAAAATCACCAACCGCGCAGCGTGGCAACTCCGTAAGAATCCGTTCATAATCATCCCGCTCCCTCCATGGATGGGTGCCATTGCTCGTGGAATCGGCCAATAACCGATCGACAACAGCGAATTGCTGGACAGGTTGTGCAACGTCTCGATACAATGTCAAGCGTCGAACACCTCTGGTTAATCTGAGTCAATGTAACCAGAAACTAAAATTCTGTCTAAACCAAAACAAAACCAATGCTAGCTACCCTAATTCACAACTATTTATTTCGCATTGGCCTTTGTATTTCATTGATATTTATATCTGCGGCACACTTCACGCGAATGCCAGCTCCCCCATCCGGGCACGTGCAGGAGAATGTGCAAAAGCCGTCAATCGACAAAAACGTGCCGTCGGAAAACCTACCGCCGGAAGACCTAGAAACGCCCGCGGGAGTGCCTGCTGGCCCCACGTTCCAACGCCCCGTAGTGATTGCCTTGCATGGAACGATCGATCATCAACTCAATCGATATTTCCAGGACCGCTTGCAGCGGGCTCAAAAGCTTAATTCGGACCTACTGATTATCGAAATTGAAAGTCCCGGGGGACTAAAAACGGTGAGCTTAGAACTCGCCGAACAATTGCGAGATATTAAATGGGCTAAAACGGTCGCTTATATTCCCCGACGAGCATTATCAGGTGGAGCATTGATCGCGCTCGGTTGTGACGAGATTATTCTGGGTGCAGATGCCATTTATGGAGATATTGGCGAAATCTATGCGGACCCAGAACTGTTTGCGTTTCGTTTTGTTCCAGCCAAAATTCAATCCGTGTTGGTGCGTCAAGCGCGTGATCTGGCCGTAGCCAAACAACGTTCGCCAGAAATTGCCGAAGCCATGATCGATAAAGATGTAATGGTCTATTCTCAAAAAGGCGACGAGGGTCGGCTGATTTTTCAAACCGTACGAGTCGATGTGGAGGATAAACCGCAACCCCCATGGCAACTGATTGAAGAGAGCGGCCCGGAGCGATTTTTAACGATCAACGGCGCCCGGGCTGTCGAGATTGGCTTTGCCCAACGATTGGCAAACAACCAGACAGAACTTTTGACGGGACTGGGAATTCAAAATTCCGCAGTGCAGCGACTAGAGTATAACACGACGGATTGGCTGGTTGACGTCCTGAATCATCCGTTGATCACCGTGATTCTTGTGGTGGTCGGATTGTTAGCGTTGTATCTTGAGTTCAGTGCGCCTGGAATCGGAATTGGTTCGGGTATTGCCGGAGTGTCCGCACTCTTATTTTTTTGGAGTCGATTTTTAGGAGGGACAGCCGACTGGTTGGAAGTTGTGTTGTTCTTAGCGGGTTTGGCGTTCTTGTTGCTGGAATTATTTGTCATCCCGGGTTGGGGAGTGTCTGGCTTGTTAGGACTGATCATGTTGTGCGCCAGCTTGGTAATGGCCGGTCAAGACTTTGTCGTTCCGCAGTCGGCCTATCAATGGAATCAAATGATAACCAGTTTGCTGGTTGTCTTGACATCGGCGATGTTGTTTGTGCTGGGAGCGATCATAATCACTAAGAAAATTGGTCGAATCCCAGTGTTCAATCAATTGGTGTTGGTTCCTCCGGGAAGTGGCATCGAAACGGCTTCTGCGTCGGGCGATAAGCCCAACAAACCGTTGCCGCCGGCTCATCCTTGGGTTTCCGTGGGCGATTGGGGTCGAACCGACTCACCACTTCGCCCCGCCGGTCGAGTAAGTTTTTCGGGCCGCAGCATTGACGTCATCAGCAATGGCGATTTCATCGAACGCGGTACCAACGTCAAAGTGATCTCGATTCAAGGCTCAACAATTGTAGTTTCAACGGTTGAATCCAGCGACATTCAAATTACTAACGTCAAAAACGCCTAGATCCGCGGCGGGCGAAGACTATTAAAAAGTTCCCACATAAAAAAAGGGGCCACCAAGCAAGGAGGATTTGCTTGATGGCCCCAATCGTCTAGAAAACGTTATTTACCGAAACGAAATTCGCGATTATTGGTATTCAACGGGGCGTGTATCGATCGTTTGATCGTGCGGCCCGACGGAAAGCGGCGGCAAATCGCGAGCTCCATTATTTTCGCCTTGCTCAATAATCCGACCTGCATTGCGATGGCCTAAGTTGACGTTCTCCGGACTCCAGTCGCCTTCTTCCAGAGAAACGTTATACCGGGATAACAATCCCCCTGTGGTATAGGTTAAATTCATTAATGCCAAGTTGTAATCGATAATCGATCGATAGAATGAACTTTCCGCATTAGCCACTCGTTGTTGGGCATCTAACAAAAAGAACACTTGATCTTTGCCTTCGTCCACGCGCATTCGTTTCGGTTCCAACTCCTCGCGGGTGGCAATATACGAATTGTAACTAGTCTTGATGTTGGCCAAGGCTCGGTCCAATTCGGTATAGGTAGCGCTTAAGTCGTGCATCAACTGTTTTTGCTGTTCGCGATAAATCGTTTTGTCGCGCATCAGTCGCAACTGAGCGTTGCGAATTGCCAAGTGACCTTGGCGGTTGCCGATTGGTCCATTGAGGTCCAAGCCGACTTGCCAATCGTCGAGTTGGCCGGAGAACATATCGGCGACGGCGCTACCTTCGGGGCGATCGCGTTCACCAAACAATTCATCGCCAAAACCGCGGAACCCATATTGGCCCACAACATCCAACCGCCAAAGGTTAAGTTGTTTGGCGGCCAACAGCTCCAATTCGCGTTGTTTAATATTCCACTGTTGACGCCGCAATTCGACGCTTTGAGATAAGGTTTGCTCTTGGAGCTGATTCCAATCAAACGCAATAGGAGCCACCACCGGTTCCGTTGTGGGACGCAGCATGCGACCGTCAGCGACAGGCAAACCGAGAAGTCGCCGCAAGTTTCGCTCGGCACCCAGAACACCATTTTGCCCCGTACCCAATCCCGTCAAAGCATTTTGTATCTGGGCTTCAAAATTGTAGTATTGTTGCCGCGCTTGGGCTTCTTCGTCCGGGCGCCCCACACCTTCGTCAAGTCGCAACTTGCGATTTTCCCATGTCTCGCGGGCTGAATTGCGAGCTGCCAGTTTTGTGTCGAGATCGCGATATGCAAAATACAGCTCCCAATAGCTGCGTTCGACGTCGCGAACTAGATCCCGCAAGCTGGCCTCGAAGTCAGCCAATGAAATATCACTGCGGATTCTCGCAA
>JBGSMY010000011.1:0-14194 GCA_041739975.1 Pirellulaceae bacterium | reverse complement strand
GTTTCATTTCTGCGAGCACCGCATCGAGCCGCTTGTCGTTGCCTTCCCAAACCTCTTGAACTTGACCAATCCACTTGGTGATTTCGTTAAATCTCTCAAACGCAAGTTGTGCCGGCCTCGATTGACCCATACGAGTTCGCGTGATGAGTCCAACTGACGCCAGTACTTTGAGGTGCGAGGTAATGGTTGGTTGAGTTAAATCGAACTTATCGACCAACTCGGAAACGGTTGCCTCACGTCGTGCCAAATGCACGACGATGCCAAGTCGTGTTGGGTCAGCCAAGGCCGCGAAGGTTTGCGTTAAATGTTCCATGATATATAGATTAATATCTATATTCATTGCCGTCAATATGTTTCAGAGAAAAAAAATGATGTAAGGTTGCCAGACGCTTTTCCTTGGAATTGATTTTGGACCGGTTTAGGAAGTGTTTCATGTAACGAGTAAACTTTTGAGGCGTTTATTGGCCGTTGAATCTATCGGCCGAAACGAGTTAGCGTCCGGTTAATAGCCGAGAACCGGATGTTAACGCGTCGCAAGCCGGGGCGTACCGCCATTTGGAGCGGAATTGACAAGCTGATCGAAGAACTTCCGAGTTATGTTTCGTTTTGCAATTTGTTGGATGCCGCACGATTTGCCTGACCCAATCCGCTTACGATCACGGCAATCGACACAATACCGAGTTTAATTTTTTTGACCGCTAACGCCGCCGGTACCCGATAGGACTATTGTAAGCTTGGTAAAACGATGGCGATGGGGATGCTGACAAAGTTTCCAATCGGCGATATCAGAGTAAATTTCGTTCGGGTCAAAACTACTGAAAGAAACGGCTCTTCGAGGAAATTGGTAGTAAAAAAGATTTAACCACGAAAAACACGAAAAGCACGAACGACGGATTCGGACGGGCGTCAGACTGGTTGCAGGGAATTGTCGGCAAAGTTTGAATTCGACTCGATACGAACGTTCGCGAGGGTCACACAGAGTAGTCGGTAAGCTTTATCAATCATGGCCAATCGACTAGAGAAACCTGAAGATCGTCCCCAGCCCGCCACTAAAATTTCGGGATAACCAAATAAACAAAGCAAATGAAGTACAAATTATTGGCGCCAGAACGAGTGGAAACGGCCGAAGAAATTCTTCGCAAGCCGCTTCGCAATGGCAACGATCTGTTTGGCTTGCCTTATCGAACGGCGCTGTCATTGGTTTATGGCATTGGGTTTCTGATGGGAGCACTGGTGTTTCGGATCGTTGCTGTGGGATGGTGTCCCACGGTTGCCCATGGGGACCTAAGGCAGGAAGAAGTAGCTTTTACGCTTGGCGGTTTTGGATACGTTGTGGTGCTGATTGGCACCGCGATCATTTCCGCGGTTGCATTTTTCGGAAACCTCGAAGAGACCTGGCAACGGCTGGGCATCCTGGCGATCGCCGCTGGATTCATGGTTTTTGGGTTTTGGACGGTAACGATCCACCGCATCGAGATCCAACCTGACCGTTTGGTCGTTCGCGGGCCGATCAGTCCAATTGCCGTGACCTATTCGTTGACTAACGGCAACAAGATCGTGACTCGGTATCAGCAAAAAAGTCCGCAAACCTGGTTCGGAACAAGAAGAAGAAACCTGAGAACCTATTCCATTCACTACGTCAGACATGATGGCACGGAAGCGGTTTTGCATAATGGTCGATGGGGCCCGCCCACATGGTCTCGAGTTGCGTACCGATTCGAACACGAAAACGAAGGCAAGTAGAATTTACTGGTGTCTTTCCGAACCGCTTTGGCAGAGTCGTCTATCGGAGTCTTGAGAGTGATTTCGGATCGAGAATTGCGATCTTGTCGAACAAGAGTCGCAACCAACATTATGTTTGCGAGCAAACGAAACGATTGAAATCTGGATGTCTACGTACTCAAACAGCTCAAGTATTGGACGAATTCGATTCGCGGTTTTCGATCTTTAGCGCTTTCATGCGATACGTTAAGGTCGAGGGCTTGATCCCAAGCAATTCCGCGGCGCCCCCAGTGCCAGCGATCCGCCAGTTGGCATGCTTCAACGCCGCGATCAAGTTCGATTTTTCTTTTTCCCGAAATTCGGCGTCCGTCAGAAAATCACCCTCGGAATTCGTAAGTTCACTGTCCGCGGATAGCGGCGCTGCGGACCCAAGTTCGGGCAATGCCAAATCGAGCCGCAAGCGACTTCCATTGCTGAGAATGATTGCCCGCTCTAATACGTTTCTCAACTCGCGAATATTTCCCTGCCAAGGCAGGCTTTGCAACCAATCGATTTGCTGTCGGGAAATTTTCAAGGGTTCCTTGCCCATGGAGCGACAAATGACATCGATCAGGTGCTTGGTTAAAGGCAATATATCCTCCGGTCGTTCGCGCAGCGATGGAACCCCAATCGGAAATACGCTCAATCGATAATATAAATCCTCGCGGAACCGTCCGGCCTTTATTTCTGCTTCCAGATTTCGATTGGTCGCAGCAACAACACGGATATCGATCGAATTCGTTTTGTCGTCGCCCACGCGTTCATATTCGCGTTCTTGCAGAGCGCGGAGTAGTTTGCTCTGCAGCGAAATCGGAATCTCGCCAACTTCATCCAAAAACAGTGTACCGCCATCGGCCAGTTGTAATCGACCGACGCGGTCTTTGTGCGCGCCCGTAAACGCCCCTTTTACATGACCGAAAAATTCGCTTTCGAACAGTTCATGGGGAATGGAGGCACAATTGACTTTCACTAACGGCCGATCGGCGCGAGGGCTGTTCGAATGAATGGCGCGGGCCATCAGTTCCTTGCCAACCCCCGATTCGCCCAGGATCAGGACATTGGCGTTGGTTTGGGCCACCGCGCTAACTTGTTCTAGAGTTCTATTGAGAGCTTTGCTGTCGCCAACGATTTCGCCAAAATTGGCGACCACCTGAATCTCGTCCCGCAAATAATCGCGTTCCAGTTCAAGTTGCTCTTTCAACACCTCGATTTGTCGATAAGCCTCCTCGCGGTGTTTTCGCGCCTCTAGCCGTTCGGAAATATCTCGAAATACAACTACGGCACCATTCAATTTTCCGTCTTGCCAAATCGGCGTGCTGGTATACTCGACCGGAATCGCTCGCCCATCGGCGTGCCAGAACACTTCGTCATCGACCCGGTGGACTTCACCGTCTTTAAAAGCAGCGTAAATCGGGCACTCGTGCTGACGATAAATCGTGCGGTCGGCATGAGAGTGGTGATGGACTTCATGCGCTGATTTGCCGAGGCACTCTTCAATACTCCAGCCGAGAATATCCACCGAGGCCTGATTGGCAAATGTCATCCGCCCGCGACTGTCCAAACCGTAGATTCCTTCGCCGGCGGCGTTCACAATCAACTGGACCAGTTCTTGCATTGAATTCGTCATCTTCTGCTCGCAGTTTCTTGTGTTTGCCGCTCACCAAATTTTGTGATTCGCAGGTTTCTGAGACAGAGATTCGCGAAAAACGGCTTGTTTCTTCAGCGTACTGCATTGGCACAGGAAGTGCAAAGTGACGATTCAAAAGAATTTGCGAATTGCAGATATTCCTGATTCTCGAAATCTCACAAGGAGCACAAATATGAATGTTTCGTCCGTAATTCGACCGCCTTTTACGCGAGCCACTGCATTGGCGAAAGTCCAGGCAGCTGAGGATGCCTGGAATACCCGTAACCCAAAACGGGTAGCCCTGGCCTATTCGGAAAATTCCCAATGGCGAAACAAGGACAAATTCTTTTCGGGGCGTGAGGCAATTGTTGAATTCTTAACCAGCAAATGGGACAGAGAGTTGGAGTACCGGTTGGTAAAGAAGCTCTGGGCGTTTACCGAAAACCGGATTTCCGTTGGTTTTGAATACGAATGGCGTAACGCTGATGGTCAATGGTTCCGTACGCACGGCAATGAGCATTGGGAATTCGACGACGATGGCTTGATGCGAGTGCGGGACATGAGCGCCAACGACGTTCCGATTTCTGAAGATCAACGGCGACTCTTTTAAGGCGAAGACCGACTTTCTTATTTCACGAATTTCATCAACAAGGGAAAAGACAAATGTTAACTGAAACGAAAATCCAAATTCGACGGGCGGTGGTCACCATTGGACTTGCGATCGCCGCAAGCTTGTTTTCGGCCACGGTGGCGATGACTCAGGAAGCCAATCAAACGGTTCCCACGACGACGGCCGTGAAGTACAAGACCGAAATGATTGATGGTCTTGAGATCTTTTATCGCGAGGCTGGTCCCAAAGACGCTCCCACCGTTCTCTTGTTGCACGGCTTTCCGACTTCATCCCACATGTTTCGAAATCTGATCCCGAAACTGGCGGACAAGTACCATGTGATTGCACCGGACTATCCCGGTTACGGTCACAGTTCGATGCCTACCGTCGATGAGTTTGAATACACCTTTGACAATATGGCGAACATTGTCGACAAGCTCGTTCAAAAAATTGGCGTCAAAAAATACAGCATTTACCTGATGGACTATGGTGCTCCCGTTGGATTCCGTTTGGCAACCAAACACCCGGAGCGAGTCGAATCATTGATCATCCAAAACGGAAACGCATACGACGAAGGGTTGAGAGATTTTTGGGTTCCGTTAAAGGCTTATTGGAAAGACAAGTCGCCGGAAAACGAAAAGGGACTTCGCGGTTTGTTGACACTCGAAGCGACCAAGTGGCAATACACGCATGGCGTTCGCGATGTTCAGACCATTAGTCCGGACAACTGGGAGCATGTGCAACCCTTGTTAGATCGAGCGGGCAATCAGGAAATTCAACTGGCCAGGTTTTACGACTACGGCACAAATCCCGCGCTGTATCCGAAATGGCAAGCCTATTTGCGGGAACACCAACCTCCGACATTAATCGTTTGGGGGCAGAATGATCAGATTTTCCCCGCTGAGGGGGCCCATCCCTACAAAAGAGACTTAAAGGACGTGCAGTTTTATCTGCTCGACACAGGTCATTTTGCCTTAGAAGAGGAAGGCGATGCGATCGCTCGGCACATGCTGAACTTTCTGGAGAAACACTCTGCCCACGTCTCGGGCAATGGCGGTAACAATGCCCGACCGACTGGCCGTTAAGCCCAACTAAATCGACGTTGTTCTAAACCTGTTAACGAAAACGACCTGTAACCAATTCCATTTTTTAAACTGAGAGAAACCCATGACCCGATGCGAAAGTCCAGAATCTGAAACCAATGCTCATGCAAATACCGACGTCAAATCGAGACTCAACGAGATGCTCAGGATGCTGCGCGAAGGCCAAATGACTGAGGGCCAAGAGAAATATTTTGCCGACGATGTGGTTACCCAAGAGGGCAACGATCCGGCGGTCAACGGCAAGCAGGCCGCAATTGAGCGTCTCAATAAATTCCGGGAAGCGCTTGGTATCACGAAGTTTGTCAGCTACGCAATCGGCAGCGTTGCCATCGCAGGAAACGTCAGTTTCTATGACGCGGTGTTGAGTGTTCAAGTCAAATCGGGTGACACAATCCACCTCGAACAAGTGGTTCGCACCGAGTGGAAGAACGGCAAGATCGCTCACGAGCGGTATTTCCATGGATGATACCGGCGACGAGGACGCAAATTCATTGGACAGGGGCGGGATGGAACAAAACCTCAACAGCCTGTACGCCCGCACCCATTTTTCTAAACCCCTCAAATACCAATCGTCCATTTCGTACCCAAATTGACCTGTCACGATCAGCTTTTTTTACTAGAAAAGGAAATACAATGTCGCTTCCCAACCCTGGATTCACGGTAACCCCGGAGAATACTGCATTGGTTGTTATTGACCCACAAAACGACTTCCTGAGCCCACGAGGAGTCGCATGGGGCGTCGTCGGCCAGAGCGTCACAGAGAACCGGACTGTCGAAAACCTGGACTCTCTCTTTCGAGCTGCCTTGGAGGTTGAGATGCCGGTGTTTGTATCGCCCCACTACTATTATCCACACGATCACCAGTGGCGTTTCGAGGGGGCGTTGGAAACGTTGATGCATAACATCAACATGTTCGAACGCTCTGGTCCCCTCGATCTTCAGGGACTGGCCAATTCGGGTGCCGACTGGCTCGATCAGTTCAAACCATACATTGACGGTGGCAAGGCGGTTGTGGTCAGCCCTCACAAGGTCTTTGGGCCCGAAACCAATGACTTGATTCTGCAACTTCGCAAACGAAAAATCAGCAATGTGCTGTTGGCCGGAATGTCGGCAAATCTGTGCGTCGAGAGTCACATGCGCGAGCTGATTGAACAAGGCTTTGAAGTGGGCGTTGTTTGGGACGCTACTGCCGCGGCAAAACTGCCCGACTGGGACGGAATGGCCGCCGCCAAAACGAACTTCCGCATGATCGCCAGCGAATCGATGACTGCAGCGGACGCCACGGATCGTATTCGTTCCGTTTTGGCAATTCGATGATCAGATCGGTCTCTGCCGCTCGCTGTCGGCGAATCAAATCTAACACTCGTGGTTGCTTATCCGACCGTTCAGTTTTAACCATTTTCATTTTTTACCGTTAGGAGCAATTTATGGCTACATTTACAATTCACAACGCAACGACTGCACCCGATGGCTCGAAGCCGTTCATTGAACAGGCTCAAAAGCAGTTTGGTATGGTTCCCAACCTGATTGGTTTACTGGCGGAATCGCCAATCGCTGTGGAAACGTATTTGACACTTTCGGGGCTATTTTCCCGATCGAGTTTTTCTGCGACGGAGCGTAACCTCGTGTGGTTGACGATCAATTACGAAAACGAATGTCACTATTGCATGGCCGCTCATACCGGCATTGCAAAAAGTGAAAAGGTTGACTCGAAGATTATTGACGCGATTCGCGCGGGTGAGGCGATCGCCGATCCGAAACTACAGGCACTGCGAGTGTTCACGAGTGCGGTCGTCGTCAATCGCGGCTGGGTTGACGAAAGGCAGGTCGATGCCTTTTTGGCCGCCGGCTTCACTCGTGAAAACGTATTTGACGTGCTCGTCGGAGTTGCGCACAAGGTGCTTTCGAACTATTCGAACCACATCGCCGAAACACCGGTCGATGCACCGTTTCAAAAGTTCACCTGGGAAAAGACACCCATCACTCCTTAAGCTCAACATCGGTTCATCGCCGTGTCCGTGTCCGTGCGACACGGCGATGGCTTTTACTTATAAGCCAACCACTTAAGTTTTTGGCGTATGTACGCCAGCTCAATCGCAAACGAACGAGACCAATGAGAGGGTTCACAGATGCCAAATATCGTCAGCGACGTTGCATTTACGCCCGCCGTGAAAGCGGCACAGCAACAACGAGGCTCTCGTGAGAGCTATGCACGTATGGAACAACGCGGTGGTTGGCAGGACCGTGTAACCCCTGATTTAGCGTCGTTCATTAGTCAACGCGACTCGTTTTATTTTGGAACGGCCAGTAAAGACGGGCAGCCCTACATTCAACACCGTGGGGGACCGAAAGGGTTTCTCAAAGTGATGGATGAGAAAACGCTTGGTTTTGCGGATTTCTCGGGGAACGCACAGTACATTTCCATTGGCAACCTCGATGAAAATAACAAGGCGTTCATTTTTTTGATGGACTACCCGAATCAATCCCGGATCAAGATCTGGGGGACGGCTGAGATCCACGAGGGCAACGCCAACTTGATGCATCAGTTGACGGTTCTTGATTACCGCGGAAAGCCCCAGCGGGCGGTGACGTTTCATATTCACGCCTGGGATGGGAACTGTCCTCAGCATATCGTGCCGCGCTGGACAGCGGAGGAATTGGCACCTGTTCTTGACGCATACAAAAATCGTATTGAAGAACTGGAAAGAGAAAATCAAAAGCTACTGGAACTCAAGTAATTGGGGAAAAGCGGACAACCGTAATCGCTTCCGCCTCGCGAGGTTGTCTTTGTCTCGTTGAACGGCAACGCCAATATTGGTAATTGAGAATTTCTATCCTTCGGGGTCGTCAAGCAAATCCTGAAGGCGCTGCGCGAGTGATGGTGGAAAGCGATTGGGCCAACTGGCATCGATCAATCCGATTTGGATCATGTCCATTAGATGAGTTTGATCTTTCCGCCGATAACTATTTAACTTCATTTCCACCAGCGCAGGTAACGCCACGATTTTCTTTCGGTTGATCTCGACGACTTGTTGCACGTCGGGCGTTGGGCTGGCATATTCGGGTTTGACCTTTCGATCGGCCAACAGAATGTGCAGACCTTGGCTAGGTTTGCCGTTGGGGCCATCGAGAAAAACGATGACGTCCATGACCGAGTCGCGAACAAAGCCAACCGCCCGCAAGGCTGCGGTGGCCCGATCGAGGTCCATTTCGGATAGCAACAGATCGACATCTCGGGTGTTGCGTACGGCTCCATCGTCGATGGTTGCGACCCACGCCGCGACCGCGTTACCGCCAATGACGGCATAAGGTATATTGGCCCCATTTAACGCTGCGCAAGCCCGTTCTAATCGCTCTCGGACAAGTTCCACGGCTCGAAACATCCTTTGAAAAACGTCAATGCCTTGTTCGTGTACTTGATCAATGAGTTGTTTAGCATCCATGCAATCGATTATAGCTACTTTTTCAATGGTCTGTGTGTGTCAAAATTGCCAAAGATTCACATGGCATTTCTCGGAGATCGTTGTCTTGTCCTGGAACCTTGAACCGATTGCGTGTTGCCCGATTTTGGGGGACTGGCAGCCGAGCCTGTGCGAGGAACTAAGACGGCACTGACCAGGTTGCTCGCCAATCCTCGTGGTCAAACAGAGAAATTGGACGTTAAGCCGATTGAACGGCGAACAGCGATTTTTTTTGGCATCGATAGCCAAGGATGAAATTGTGGCACTCGAAGGCCAGTTCAATTATTTCTTCGATGGCTTTGGTACATGTTGGTCGATAAGGATGGGGTTCCCGTCGGGGTCAACCAGCGTTAGATAGGCAGGGCCTGCGGTCGATTCATCAGCCGCAATCACTGGATTCAGCCCCCGTTTTTTTAGTTCGGTCTGAATGTCACGAACGTCTTGAAACTCGGCCAACGTCTTACAGTCGCGATCCCATCCGGGATTGTAAGTCAACGAGTTCTTTTCAAACATGCCTTGGTATAGGCCAATGGTACTGGTGTCATTTTGCATGATCACGTAATTGCGATTCAGATCACCGCCACTCTGTTTAAATCCTAGTTTTTCATAAAATGCTTTGGAGGCACGAACGTCTTTGACGGTTAAGCTGATCGAAAAATTCCCAAGTTGTAGGTCGTTTTCCATCGGGTTTGTAACGGTACTCGTTTTTTGAGCTGAACCGGAATGGTCGTTGAGGGCCCCAGCCAGAAGCAAGAGAACCAAACAGAGTGTGGCGTATCGCATGTGCAGACTCCAAGTTAAGGATTGAGTAAACTGATCTTTTGATCATAGCAACCCTGTTTTGGCAGTCTTGACAAATCTTGCGATCCACAAAAAAAATGACGAAATCTAAAACGAAGACCTATGTCGAAAGAATGAACCGTGTACTCGATTACATCGTCTCGGATCTGACTCGACCGTTGCGTTTGAATGAGTTGGCAGAAATGGCGGGCCTTTCGCCTTTTCATTTCCACCGGGTTTTTCAGGCGATGGTTGGCGAGACCCCAAGTGAATTTGTCAAACGTTGCCGATTGGAAAAGTCGCTGTACTTGATGAGTTTTGGCAAAAAAAAGTCATTGACAGCGGTCGCCCTGGAATGCGGCTTCTCCAGTTCCTCAGACTTCACCCGCAGTTTCAAAATTCGTTACGGAGTTGCTCCGAGCAAGCTTGACTTAACGGCCTGGCATGCCGAGCATACCGAAAAAATCGAAGCCGTCACTGCGGAATCCGTTTTCAAATTATCCAAGAGCCCTTCACGAGCCAACCCGGATCAATTTCGCGTGCGTGTCCGCGAGTTACCCGCGCGGCATGTGGCGTACATACGTGTTGCCGATCCGTATCATGGAGACAGGGTCGTTCAGGCGATCTATCGACTGATGAAATGGGCCGACGCAAGACAACTGGGCGATGGTCAATGGTTGGGGTATCAGTTTGAGAGTCCCCGAATAACGAACCTGGAGTCTTGCTACCATTGCATTGCCGTCGAAACAAAAACGGAAATCAAACCACAGGGTGAAGTGGGTTATTATCGTTTTCCGGCCATGCGCGTCGCGGAGGTCGAAATGAAGGGAGGGATCGATTTGGAGATTCGATTGCTGCAATGGTTGTATGGAAGCTGGCTGCCGCGCAGCAACTATGTGCCAGTCGACCAACCGAGTTTTGAAGTCTGGCCGAGCCGCCCCTTACAACACGGGCTGGAGTATTTTGAATTGTGCGTGCATCTGCCAATAAAGTGACGCGGCCAGTTCTTGGTCGAGCGAATCAACGTGTCAGTGCTCATTGTGTTTTTTTGTTAAAGGGTTGAATGCGTGAGGGTGTTCGCGGTCGTTGGGAAAATTCCTGAACAAACCTCTCGGTTTCGGCTTCAATCCAAGTCGCATCACCAAGAGGATCAAAAATGTTTCTGGGACGCTGTGTCTCGACTGCTTCGCGAGTCTCTCATAGATCGTTGGTGCGATAACTAAAACAGCCGCTCCCGATGAGGCACTTGGCCCATGGTTCATTTGTTCCAATACAGCCGCTCAGTTTGGGACCGACCAGGAGATGAGTTTATAGACTTCAACTCTTGCGACGACGTTGGCTGGCCAACCCCAAAAGACTTGCCATGCCGAGTAACACAAAGGTTGCCGGTTCTGGCACGGCCGATGTGAACAGCCCGACTCCGCCATTGCCGTCAAAACCTTGGTAGGTAATGAACAGGTTGGTTCCTCCAAAATTTCCGACTAGACTTCCCTCGCCCAGTCCGCTGAATTGGCCAAACAGGTCACCTTCGACATCCGCGAACAGGAACTGCATGTTGGCGCCCAGATCAAAACCGTTCCACAAGGCCACGTCCAGCGAACTGTTGCCCAAGAACAAGTCGCCTCCAATAAGCAGTCGGTCGAAGTTGCCAATCTCCAATCCGCCGAGTTCAATCAAAGTCGATGCGCGGGAGGAAAGAACGAGGTCGCCGCCAAAACTCATGGTTCCCGGGCTGTTCCCTGGCCGTAGATCGCCTTCCAAGAATACGGTTCCATCCCCGACAAACAATCCGGCCCCCGACACTTCTCCGAAGAAGACCGTCGAACTGCCAGCCGAAGTCCGGACGGAACCGGCGTTTTCCTGGTAAAAATCACCATAAAAGGTTGTCGTTCCGTTGCCGCTAGTCACGATCGTGGCACCTTCTTGGTTGTAAACGTCACCGACAATATCGGTCGTTCCATCGCTAAAGGCCATCACGCCCTGATTACTCCAGCCGTTCGCGGCTACGAATTGGCCGCGGCCCGAAATCAAACCGCCATAGTAGTTTTGAATGTTGTCGGCGACGAAGGACTGGCCGAAATTATGGACCTCGCCTCCCTCTACATTCTCAAACGTTCCTGCAAAACGAACCTGTCCGCCAAAGATATTGATTTGCCCGGCGTTGGTACCGCTCCCCGCGAATCGCATCCGTTCACTGCCGATCGTTTCGACTTCACCGGACAAGGTGTTTGTCAAACTGTTCTGAAGGGCTGCGTTTCCATGAAGGCCACCTGAATTGACAAGATTGACGTCAGACATGTCAAGGTTTGGGTTTTGGAGTGAGTTCAGCGATGCGACATTGGTGTAACCGGCGTGATTAATGGTTCCCGCAAGTGAGCCGCTGGAGCCAGTGATACGCGCGAACTCGGCGATCGTGGTCTGACCGAACTCAAAGCGGCTCGACGCTCCGGAAATATGCACGCTACTTCCTGCTTCGATGGCAGTGGTGCCACCGGGAGCAACCGAAACCCTCCCGCCATTCACAATATCCAATATTGCACTGCCTCCGCTGCCAACTTTTAGTAAGTCCGAAACAAGCCAACGTGAATCGGTGCCAGTAACCGTCGCAGTTCCGGAAGAACCGCTTTGGTCGCCGATCACGCCCGTGGTGCTCGTGACCAAGCCTCCAGCCGCGACATTCAAGGCGCCATTTCCTCCATCGGACCCCACAACCAAATCGCTTGTACTGGCCAGCCAAGACCCCCCTCCACTGACGGTCACCACCCCATTGGCGCGAAAAAATGGGCCGGCGCTATCGCCGATCTTGGTGTCCTCACTGGTTACCACGCCTCCGGCCAAAACGTTCAAGGTGCCGGTGTTTCCATTCGCCCAGCCGGCTCCGACAATCAATTCTTCGGCATTGTCCCAACGGGCTCCGGTGCCGGAAACCGTGGCAATAGTTGTCGATGTCCAACCCAATCTGCTGTTCACACTGGTGACCACCGCGTTGGGACCAGAAACGTTCATTGAGCCGTCAAGGGACAACGATCCCTCGACGGTCAACCGCGATCCGGCCGGGTGAAGTCCGTCGATATTCAACACTCCACCCTGGGAAAGGTTCACAGTCCCGCGGGCCAGGAGATGCAGGCCGTTGAGTGTCAGGGTGGACCCTTGAACATTCACGGGTGAAAAATTCCCGGCAGGCCCAAGTCCACCCAGCGATTCCAGTTGATATTGCTGCGCAGGGTTGACATTCGTGAAAGTCACATTTCCACCGCCAGTAACATACATGGTGTGAATGGTTGGGGAAACTAACGAAGTGTTTGGATTCCAAAACACGTGATACGTGCTGCTCAGATCGAATGACAGCGCGCTACCCGGCCCGGGAACCGCGTTGGGTGTCCAGTTGAACGGGTTTTCGAACCAGGCATTGCTATTGGTTGCGTTGTTCCACTCCAGGATTTGGCCCGGAACTGGCCGTGCTGAAAATGTGGCCGCAATGACCACCACCAGGATGAGCGACCGCGTTACTGATCGCGCGCCGCAACCAGGCATCATCGTGATTTGTTCTGCCCGGGGCGCGATTAACGAACTGGGTGAGCGGCTCAAGAAGCGACTGCCGTTTCCATTGCTGTGTTTCCGATTGCGGCGTAAGAGGGCGCCGCATAAGACCACGACCGAACCCAACAAGCCAATGGATGGCTCGGGGATCGTCGTCAGTCGGACGTTATCGATATAGGTCCTGTCAATTTGTGTGACATTGCTGTCGGTTGAAGCCAAGGTATAGTCTGTAGCAATCAATAGACGCGATAACCCCCCCAAAACCGATTGCATTTCCGCCAAGGTCGCCAGTGGCGCGCTGGCGCTGTAATTCTGTGACAGGTTTGAAAACTTGCGCCAACCAGCGCCTGCGCTTTCGTTAAGTTGGAAAGAGTAGTTCGCCCAATTCAGGGTCGGCAATGCTCCTTCGTTGATCAGCGTCAACCCGGCTCCTTGCATGGCGACTCGCACGTTGAAAATGCCAGGGAAACCTGGCGGTTCTTGCAAGTTGTCATGCTTCAGGTCGAACGAAAAAGTTCCGTTGTAACGAGCAGGAGTTAAGAACGTGGTCGGTGCTTGTACGTAAGCCCAATCGCTTGTGTTGTCGGTAACTCCGAGGTGGCCACCCGGATTACCGCCGTTGGCAACCCAGTTGAAATTAGGTCCCGAGTTTTGGAATAGAGTCCAGCCCTCCAGATTAGTGTCAAAGGTACTGATGATATCCGCATCAGCCCGAGGCGATAGCAATTGCCAGCTGACAACAAATGCCAACGCCACCGCGAAAAGCCGAAGGACGGACCGCAGGCCTCGTGGCCGATAGTTGATCGGAATTAATGGTTTCAACGAGGATGTGGCAGAAAAGTGCGTCGATTGAGTCATGAGTTTCACTTGATATGGGGTTGGAACAACTCGTCAAACTGGGACCATCCGCAGCCAGTCGAATGTACTTCCACCAAACGTAACTGCGCGCAACGATTCGGTGCGTCGAAAATTTTTGGGAAACTTTCCAGCGACCGGCTCGCCACAGCAAATCAACCCCACAAGACCATCGCCCGACACGATGGGCTGACGCCCAATGCCACTTATTATGGCGGTTTGAGGTCGGTATCGGTTTTTTTCTTTTTCCGTAGTTCTTTCTCGGACTTCGTTGATTTTTGTCTCCTTGTGTGAGCTTTCCTGGGATAGCTTCTGGTTTTTTTCGGTTGGGATGTTTCTTCTTTGCTGCTCGCAGAAGTGCATCGTCAAAGCGGCGCATCCATTCTTCCAAACTGGAGGGAGTCTGGAACAAGAGGCGGTCCTTGAAGGTGGTCCAAATTCCTTTGAATCGCAACTT
>JBGSMY010000366.1:0-12893 GCA_041739975.1 Pirellulaceae bacterium | reverse complement strand
CCGGCTAGGTGAAACATGTAGAGACAAACTCATGGCTTTCGTGGGATTCCACCCCTTAATCAGTTGATTTCTCCAGAGCCGCATGACTATAATATCGAATGAGAGCAAAGCCATTAAGCCGATCGATCCCAAGGCTGACGGCAGTAATGCTGAGTCAAATTGACGCGGAATCCGAGGCGCCGCGAAGTGATGATCAGGCTTTTTTTCTCGATACTTTTCTTCTTTCCAAATTGAGAAAAATTGAGGGAGTTAGGACGAATGCAGTTAAAATTGAAGGTAATCGGCGGAAAAAACGACGGCCGAGAGATTAAAATTCTCGTCCCTGAATTTGTTATTGGCCGCGGTGATGACGCCCATTTGAAGCCGTCGAGTGATTTGATTAGCCGCCGTCATTGTGCGATTCGTTTGAAGGACGGCACTGTAGAAGTCGAGGATTTAGGTAGCCGCAATGGAACGTTTGTAAATGGTACCCAAATCGCCGGGGTCTACGTACCCAAAGCGGGCGATATTCTTCGGGTCGGGCAACTGCAATTTGAGCTCGTGATCGATTACGCTCAACCCAGTATTAAACGCCCTAAAGTCGAGGGGATTGCTCAGGCTGCAGAACGAACTGCCAAAACAAAAACGGGTGGCAAAGCGGGCGGTAATGACCTGGACGACAGCATTACCGATTGGTTGGCTGACGCCGATGAATCGACAAACTTGCGTGATACGACGATGTTAAGTTTGGAAGATACAAAAAATATTTTGGCCGAAGCCGAACGTAAAGCTAAAGAGAAACTTGCGGACAAAGAGCGTGTAAAAGACTCTGGGATTCACGACAGCGGCATCGTCGATGAAAATCCGTCAGGCGAGAAAAAAGGCCCTGGCAAACTGCCTCCTAAACCTAAATTCTCTCACGATTCGTCCAAAGTCGCAGCGGACGATGTGCTCCGCAAATTTTTTAATCGACGGTAATCGGGGTATACCAACGTGAACGGCCGCGACGGCGTGTATGGCTATAACGGTGTGTATGGCCCGCGACGGCGTGTATGGAAGTGACGGCGTGATGTTCAAGCGCAACGTTTAACGGCAAGCCAGAGCGGAATTTGCGGCAATCGCCCCCACTACTTCGCCAAACATCATCCGCAAATTTCGCGGCGGCGACGGTGTGATATCGGGTACACGCAAAAATTCTATCGCCAACCGCTGAGCGATTATTTCGATTTCACGCGCAACATTGCGTATAAATTGATTGCGGGGGGGTCGAGTAGAGTGATGGTCCTCAGTCGATTCGAGCCCGGTGGAGAGTTTTGTGCTTGTACCCGACATCACACCGTCGCCGCCGCGAAATTTGCGGGAGATGTTTTTGGAAGTGGAGGGGTCATGGACCGCAAATTCCGCTCTGGCTTGCCGTTAAACGTTGCGCTCGAAACATTGCGCCTGAAACATTGCGCCTGAAACATTGCGCCTGAAACATTGCGCTTGAATCGATCCCAAGATTTTCCCTTCGCCAGCGAATAAGCCCTAAAATGGCCTCAAATAACACTGAAATGTTAAACTTAGTGTTGGCTAGGGAGCCTTTTTTCTGTTAATCTGGAGTTTCGGCGACAAAAATTGGTTTCTTTGAAACCGTCGATTGCTGCCGATGGTAATCACCTCTATACCAAGCGAGAGATTCCCTTGTCCACCGAAGTATCCATGTTGGTGTCGCGATATCTCAAAGGGCACCAATCCGCATTTAACGAACTGTTTACTCGATACCAGGGAATGGTATTTGGCCTGTGTCTGCGCATGCTGGGGCACCGTCAAGAGGCCGAAGATGCCATGCAAGATACTTTTGTGCGGGTTGCCAATAGCCTCCAGCACTGGGATTCGCAGCGGAGTTTTGAACCCTGGTTACTGACAATCGCCGGTAATCGCTGCCGTACCATGTTGGCCAAGCGATTTCGCCGACCCAAAGTAAGCCCCTTGGCGTTTCCCGTCGAAGATACAACTCCCGATCAACATACAGCAAATAATCTAGCCGAAGAAATGGCCAGAGTTTTGCAATCCATGCGGGCTGATCATTGCCAAGCATTTTTGTTGTTTCATCAACGTCAAATGCCATACCAGGAAATCGCAAATGTTATGAGTGTGCCACTGGGGACAGTAAAAACCTGGGTCCATCGCGCTCGCCAAGAACTGGTCGAACAATTGCAACAACGTGAAACCATCGGTTCCCGATAAGATATTATGAATTGCTATAGCTTTCGACAAACGATTCAAAACTGCCTCGACCAACGAGAACCATTGGCCGATCAGCAGTCTATTCAAGCTCATGCGAACGCCTGCAGCGAATGTGCCGCCGAATTAAAGTCGTATTTGTTGTTAGAACAAGTTTTCCAGATTCCAGCCGCTGGATCTGCGACTAAATTTATTCCACGGTTCAGCGAGATTCCTGCGCGACCAACCACTTCCAGGTTTACTTGGGCGGCAAGTTGTTGTGTCGCTATGTTGGCAATTGGAATTTGGGCCGCATTGCCTCAACTCAAACACCTCTCAAATTCACCCGGTTCGATTGCACGCGGTTCCTTGCAGTCGGGACAAGTCGCGGCATCCCATTCATCAATCGGGTCGAGAAATTCCATAAGCTCTCGGCACTCATCAATCTCGCCCAATTCTCAACCTAATAATAATTCACTAGCTGTTTTGGCCTCGGGAGCGCAGTCTTTTCCATCAACCCGTAACAATCCACTGCACGAATCGTCCGAAGATTCTAACGAGTTGAATTCGTTCTGGGGCGGAGCCGGTCAACTAGAGACAACTCCCCGTCGCACACTGGCTTCGTTGCGCCAATGTTATGAAATTACCGCCGAATTGCCCGGAATTCGCCCCTTGGAAAGTTCCCTGCAATGGGCCATCGATGCGTTGCAACGTGTGTTCGTTCCAGCCGACTCTCCACAGCGGACTCCAGAGCACCCCAGTTCCAGTTGGCAATCATTGCAAAACAATCTTGAGATCGCCTAATCGCCTCGTATCCGATCATCAAGTCGCGTACTGGCGGAGCACGGGACCAATCGTGTTGCAAATCTTTCCGTCAATCTGGCCTGCAATCTTCTGGCTGTGCCTCGGCCTAGCAACGCAATAATCGTTTTTTGAGCAGCGGTCTTTTGAGCAGCGTTCTTCGGCACTATTGGACGGCTAAGTCGCGATCCGCTGTTATCATTACTACCCTACCAATCGTTACAGTTTCTCACGATCCCAGTCTACTTGCCCCCAAATCTTCGGAATTTCCCCTCAAGTTTCGCGGATCGGTTTATCTTTACAGGCCGCCGTACAACGTATCCCGATCGCAGTCAAAAAAGCGATTTTTTGGCAGCGTCGAGTCACTTCTCTCAACCGAATTTTTAAACGCAGGGATCGAGAACTAAATCATGGCGAAACAAACTCCCAAGTCGACCAAAAAGTTCACCGCATTAAACGAAACCGGTCGTCGCGCACGCAATGAAAGACGCGTTGAACAAGCGCCAGTAGCGGGAGAAAATCGCAAGACCCAACGGCGCCGTCAAATCGACCCGACAACCTGCGAACGCGATTATTCCGAGCCTGAAATTGAATTTATGCAAGCTCTGGATGAATATAAACGAGCAAACGGTCGGATGTTCCCAACTTGCAGTGAAATCCTCGAAGTGTTCTTGAAATTAGGCTACCGCAAGGTCGTTGATGTTGTCGGCGAAACAAGTGCCGATGGAATGTCCGATCCGACGTCGCTTCCCACCGGCGATTTCATGTCAGCCAACACGTATGCTGCGACCGCCAACACAATTGCACAATCTTGCAGTTGATCGGGGTCAACTTTATCAACCGTATCGGCTTCCGTGTGATGGGTGTTGAAATACAATCGACCATCGACTTGTAGTCCCAGACACACGGTGCCCAACGGCTTGAGCTTGCTTACGTCCGCACCTGAGCCGCCTGCTTTGGCGGCCAATCGCCCTAATGGTAACATCCAACTCATAATTTGATTGGCTTGATCGATTGCCGGTTGTTCCCGTCGCGGTTCGGCCACTTCGAGTGAAAGCCCTGAAGGCGTAAAGCCGCCGGAATCGGACTCAATTCCGGCAATATGGCGTTCGAGTTGGTGTTTGGCTGCATAGGCATTGGCACCAGCGCCGCCGCGTTCTTCGTCAGTCCATAACACGACCCGAATGGTCCGGCGAGGTTTGAGGCCAAGCGAACGCAAGATTCGCAGAGCTTCCATGGCCGCTACACAGCCCGCACCGTCATCTTGGGCCCCCTGCCCCACATCCCAAGAATCGATGTGACCGCCAATGACCACAACTTCATCGGGCAGTTCACTGCCGACGATTTCCGCCAAAACATTTGCCGACGGCATATCGCCGCGGTCCTGTGCCGACAGCTTTAATTTGACACGAGCCGATTTTCCCCGCTGCTGTAATCGCTTTAGCAGCAATGCATCTTCAATCGTAATTGACGCTGTGGGAACTTTGGGAACATCGGGCGCATAACGCATCGCGCCGGTATGGGGTGAGTTCAAGGAATAAGCAGTAGCGGATCGCACTAGAGCAGCTACCGCACCGCGTTCTGCCGCCCAACGTGCTCCATTAGTTCGGTAGGCGACCACTGCGCCGTATCCACTGCCGCGTTCTTCGGAATATGGCGGCATCGTTGGATTGAATACAACAATTTTACCTTTAACCGTCTCGTCGTCGAGCTTATCCAATTCTTCTTTACTATCAACCACCACCACATCGGCTTCAATCCCTTCGTCCGGTGTGGCAATCGAACCACCCAAACCTAAGATTGACATCGACTTGTTACGTGGCACTAACATTTCACATGATTCACTACCACGTTGCCAATAATTTACGGTTACGGGCTCGGCGCGTACGTTTTCATGTCCGGCCTGCTGCATGGTCGCAACTGCCCAATCTATCGCCCGGTTCAACGACTCTGAGCCACTGATCCGGTTTCCAATTCCATCACAAAGTTCCTGCAAATACAAATGAGCTTGGCGATTCTCTCGCCCTTTCGCAATGATTGATTCCACCACTGCTGGATATCGTTCGCGTTCGTCGTTTGTAAACTGACCGAAACCGAAAACGGGTGACAGTACCCAACAGATGCCACAAATAATGATCCACAATCGAGCCAAAGGCAAACTACACATGCTGGATTTACTTTCAGGAGCTTAGGATTTTTTCTGAGTGATAAAGGCGACCAAAATCACGTCGCTTTCGGCTCCGGCAAGCCTGTTGCTGAATTGGATGTGCCGCGCGATTTTGCCACCGCTTCGTCATCGATTTTAACGGTTGCAACCGGCACGAGCACTGGGTTCGATTGTGTGGTGGATGCGCGGCGAAACCACTTGGCCGTCAACAACTCAATATCCACCAAGATGCTAAGCATATTAGGAATCAAAACAAGCACCAAGAGTGTTGACATCAATAGTCCGCCGAACACCACAGCCCCCAAGCCACGATAGAGTTCACTGCCCGCGCCGGGGAAGAAAACCAAGGGGGCCAAGCCAAAAATTGTGGTTAGGGTGGTCATAAAAATGGGGCGGATCCGCGACTTGAGGCTCTCGTCAATGGAAGCGTGAGGCGCCATACCTTCCCGACGAAACATAATGGACTGATGCACAATCAGAATGGCATTGTTGACGACCGTACCCACCAAGATCACAAACCCCAACATCGTCAGCACGTCAAGCGCTTGGGGTGGTTCGCCAATTGCTACTAAATAAGCACTTAGCATCCTCAATCCGAGAATTCCACCGACCGCCCCTAACGGCACGCTCAACATAATTACAAACGGATAGGTCCAAGACTCGAACAATGCGGCCATCAGCAAATAGGTGATCAATACCGCCAACAAGAAATTCCATCGCAGTTGCTCCCAAGTCAATCGCAGTTTGTCGGCCGTGCCGCTCAAATTAACTAAATACTGACTCCCAATCACGCCTTGCAGTTCAAGAGGCGCCAAGATCTCGCGCTCGATCACTTCAATGGCTTCTTCCAAAGCCATTTCAACCGGTGGCGAGACCTCTATAGAAATTGCCCGTTGCCGCTCACGGCGGTTTATTTGTTCTGGACCACTCGACATCTGCATCTCTGCAATTGCATCGAGCCGCACGGGTTGTCGCAGCATGGCGGTTGCCACGTAAAGTGCCGAGAGATCCTGTGAATTGCGCTGAGACTCCGTGCTGCCGATGATAACAAGGTCGATCTTTTCGCCCTCTAAGAAATAATCAGCCGCATAAGCGCCATCAACCAGAGCATTCATGGCGAACCCTAGTTCAGTATTGCTGAGGCCCAGCGCATTACCTTGCTCGGCTTTCATTCGGACGTGCATCTCGGGGCTCGACAAATCCAAACTGGGAATTGGTCGCATTTGGGTGTTTTCAGGAAACAACGGGCGGGCTTGTCCCATAATTCTGCCGCCCAGCGCAACCAGCTTTTCCAGTTCAGGACCCGTAATTTCAACATCGATGGTCCGTCCGCCGGACAATCCGCGTCCAAATAAACTCGTTTGAAATGCGCGGGCCATGGAACCCGGAAACCGATCCTTGAGTTTGGCCTGAATTAGGTCAATCAATTTGCGGGCCTTCATGTCATCGTGAGCGCGCATCCCAACAAAGACACTGCGTTCGCGGGCAACATAAAACAGGTCGGCAATGCTGGGGAAATCCAATTTCGATACGTCTTCGGTAGCCGGTTCGATGTCCCAGTAAGGCCGCAGTAAACGTTCGACTTCTAAACCAATTTCATTCAGTTGCTGAGCGTTATAACCAGGCGGCGTCATGATATTACAGAAGATCAGATTGCGATTGCCCGAAGGTAAGTACTCGACTTTTGGGAAATAGTATAATCCTACGGCCGTGGATACTGTCATGATCACTCCGACCGTCGCAAATCGCCGAAACCAGTTTCGTTGCAGCCAAACATTTAAGCCGCTAATCCAGTTGGCAACGGCCCCCGCCCCCGCTTCCAAAAACAAAGCGATTTGACTGCGTTTCTTTTTTACAGTGCCTTCGGACAACTCCGCATCGCTTAAAATTCGAGTCGCCGCCGTCGGAATCACAATGATGCTGACAATAAGCGACAATCCCACCGCACCGCTAATTGCTAATGCGATGTCGCCAAAAAGTTGCCCAACCTCGCCCTCCAAGAAAATAACTGGCAAAAACACTGCCAAAGTAGTCAGGGTCGAGGCTAAGACCGCGCCCCACACTTCAGCCACTCCTCGTCGCGATGCCTCTACCGTACTGTAGCCCATTCGGTAGTATCGGAAAATATTTTCGAGGACGACCACAGCGTTATCGACTAACATCCCCACCGCAAACGCCGTACCGGCCAATGAAATCACGTTTAGAGATCGTTGCAATGCATTTAAGACCAGAAACGTACCGATGATACTAATGGGAATCGCAATGCCGACAATCAATGTTCCGCGTGCAAACCAGAACCCGGAGATCAGAACTAATGCGAGTGTACCGACAAAATACCACGGCGATAAATAAATAGCTGCCAACGCCGTAAACAAAATAAACGGTGTAATGAAAACGGTACGAGCACCGACGTGCAAAAACAGCATCAAAATAATTACCGTCAGCGCTCCACCCAAAACAATATTCTGCTGCACCAGTGTCACTGCTGACTTGATGTAAGTAGTTTCGTCGTAGGCTTTGGCCAGAACTAAGTTTCGCTGAGCCAATACCCCGCGATTGAGTCGATCGACTTCTTTTTCAATTCGTCGCATCACCTCCATCACGTTCGCGCCCGTATCGCGGTTAACCGATACCGACATACTCGAAACACCAAAACGACGGACAAATCCTGTCGCTTTTTCATACCCCAAGCGGACTTCGGCGACGTCGCTTACCAAAATCGGTTGGCCATTTTCAGTAGCGATAATCTGCGAAGCGATTTGCTCAATACTGCGATATTGTCCAAGCGTTCGCACGACAATGCGACGTTTGCCTTCCCAAAAATCACCAGCCGATACATCCCGATTATCCAGGTTTAAAGCGCTCCGCAGATCTGACAAAGTCAATCCGCGGGCCGCCAAACGATTGGCATCGACGATGACTTGCATTTGTGGACGCCGCCCGCCGCGAACCATCGCATCGGCCACACCAGGAACGCGTTCCAACTGAGCCTCGATCACATCCTCAACAAATTTTCCATAGGTCGACATATCGAGCTCGGGTGGCAATAAGTCGGCAGCCGCCGGCAATTTTTGAGCGAGTTCCCCAAGACGAAAATTTAGCAAGCCCACCGATTGGGCGTTGAGCACGTGTTGAATCTCGGCCTTGAATTCCGGATGATCGACAATTAATTTTTCAACTTGTTCGCGTTCGGGCGGTTTTGGACCGAGGATAAACCAACCGATCGAATTGTCGTTACTGTTAGAAGTTCGAATGATAGGTTTTCGCGCGTCGATCGGATAATTCGGAACTTGTTGTAACTGGCTGTTGACCTTCAATAACGCCGAGTCCATTTTGGTCCCGACTCGAAATTCCATAATGATATTGCCCATCGAGTCAAAACACTCGGAGGACATTTTCGTCACGCCTTCGACGCTTTTGAGTCGCTCTTCTTGTTCTTTCACAATCTCGTTCTCAATTTCCTGCGGACTGGCGCCGGGCCATTGGGTCGAGATTGTGATTTGCGGTCGCTCGACGTCGGGCGACAACTGCAAAGGCATTTTAAACAGCGCGATAAGTCCAAACATGACCAGCAAAATGACACCAACAGCCACTTTGACTGGATTCTCAATAAACCAAGCAATCGGATGCACAGATCGTTCTCGTTTCTAGTCCGCTTTGCGGATGACTATGTTATCGAAGGAAATATTGCCAGTAGCGCCAAACAAGCCAATCCGCACGATCGCTTCTCGGGATGAGACTGGAACACGAATTTCTTTTTTATGTTGATGCCAATCTTTGGATCCTTCGAAAGGTCCCAAATACTCGGTCGCAACTTCCTTGCGTTGTGAATCGTAAAACGTTAATGCCACAACCGGTTTGTCATAAGGGTCTGGTCCTTGCACGACTTGTTCATACCTGACCATAGCACTGTAGTCCAACCGGGAAACTTGACGGCCGTCGATCGCCAGACCTTGCATGAGATGTGAACGTTGACCGCTGATCGAATTCTTGAACGTCAGCACATGCGTGCCGCTGGGGGCTTTGGGATCTTCTTGCAATTCACATAACCGCTCGTAATACCAACCTGGTACTTGCCCCTCAATTTCAACCGGCATATCAAAATTGGGATTAACAATTTCGGGGCGCGTCGGGTCAGGCAGTACCTCGCGTTTTTCCTCCGCTTCCCCTGTCATCGGCACAAACAAAGTGGGGCGGGCCATCTTGGAGACCATTTCACCTTTTTCCTTTTGAAAGACGTGCAAGGTCTGTTGATGGCGTTCTCCGACGGGAATCACAATTAGTCCGCCTTCTCGCAATTGGTCAATCAATGGTTGTGGTACATTCTCGGGTGAACACGTTACAATAATCTTGTCAAAAGGTGCATGTTCGTCCCAACCGAGATAGCCATCGCCAATCTTGACGAAGACATTTTTATACTCCAGTCGTTCCAACGTCTTTTCCGCTCGCTTGCCCAAGGTCTCGACAATTTCAATGGTGTAAACTTCTTTCACCAACGGGCTCAGCACGGCCGCTTGATATCCGCTGCCGGTTCCGATTTCCAAGACTTTATCCGTCGCCTGAGGATCCAGGGCTTCGGTCATAAAGGCCACAATGAAGGGCGAGGAAATCGTTTGTTTGTCGCCAATCGGCAGTCCGGCGTCTAAGTATGCATTGGGTTGCTGAATTTTGGGGACAAATTCATGGCGTAACGTGTCGCGCATCGCTTGCAAGACCCGAGGATTTTTGACACCGGCACCTGCGATCTGTTGCGATACGAGTTTTTCACGCGCCAAACGGAATTGCTCATCCGTAATGCGTTCCTGTGCATTGACCCCGACGGTAAATACACACCAAACGATACCGACTTGGCAAATTTTATGAATGTTCATCCTTCTATCCCTTTCATCCGTTGCCCCACCCTGAGACCTGTGTCTATTATAGTTTTCGCTACTGGAGTGTTTCAAGTTGCAACCAACCTTAGGCACGGTTCATGATTCAATCGTCACAATCCTCACCACCGCCAGCATGGCCCTTTATCGCACCATTGGCGATATTCTTACTCTTGGGCTTGCTCAACCCCGAAATCTCAAATTTATCATTAATCGACAACCCCACTCAGGATCCAGCGATCGCGGCGATGAATCAAGCGGCCATTGACGCCAGTTCATCGAGCTCGCAGCGTTACCTATGGGTGGTAGGAACGCAAGTCCTCGCGGTGGGAACGGTGTTATTAATTTGCCGCAAACATCATCTGGAACACTTTCCTTGGCAAATAAGTATTTGGGGGCCGCTGACCGGCGTGGTCGGAGTCGTTTTGTGGGTGGTTCTGTGTGAATTGCGACTAGAACAATCATTGATCGACACATTGCATCTTCCGATCAAACTGCCTCAACGCGTTAGCTTTAACCCCTGGGAACGATTGCCCAACCAAAACTGGCTGGTCATTTTTTTGGGTTTACGATTTTGCCTCTTAGCGGTCATCGTTCCGATCGCCGAGGAACTTTTATTGCGCGGTTGGTTTGCCCGCTGGGTTCAAGCAAATGATCAATGGTACGAAATCGGTTTGCGGCAAATCGGGATCTTAGCCCAAAGCGCTGTCCTCGGTTACGCCGTCTTGGCCCATCCTGGCGAAGCATTTGCAGCCATCGTCTGGTTTGGTCTGGTCAATTTGTTAATGGTTCGTACGGGACGATTTTGGGATTGCGTACTGGCACATGCAGTAACAAATCTGTTGTTAGGTGTCTATGTTGTCGGGTGGTCGGCCTGGTACCTGTGGTAGTGATAAGGTAATTGCGTAAAAATATGATGTATCGTTACTTATGAACGGCCTGGTCACGGAAACAGCTTAAGGGAATAAATAGACAATCGCATCGGAATGTTGTTCATTGCAATCTAAGCCGGAATCAAGGTCTCAGCGCCCAAGTCCATGAGTGGCGTATCTTCGCTCGTCGACAATATTTTGGCAACGGCCGAAGTAACCGACAAATGATAAACACGCCCCAGTATCCCCAGTGCCAAGAAGCAGTGAAAATTGGCCACGGGGATTAACGATACATCGTGAAACATACCGTTGACAACATAATTCGTCCCCACTGCTAGAGCAACTGCGGCCAAACAACGCGCTCGGTGAGGTCCACTTTGATCGGTCGCCACCTGCCAACCGCGCCAAAATAAAGTTGCCAAAAGAACCAATAGTGACAACAAGCCTAAAAGGCCCATCTCGACCAAATACGCCAAAAACACGTTGTGTTGAAAATAGGGTAAAGCCCGCTGTAATGGCAATTCAGTATTGTGAATGTGATGAAAGGGACGTTTGTATTTTTGATATTGCCCAAATCCGACTCCGGTAATTGGACGATCTTGAAACATCTCCCAAGCCACCCGCACAAAAAGGGGTCGCAGTGAGGCGGATTGTGCCATATCCTCGACAGACACATTTTGATCCCGCTTGAATCGCGACAATGTTTCTTTAGCGATGAAACCCAGTGGCAATGCTACCAATATCGCCAATGCCGTTAACACCATTCGTTGACGCGGCGAAACCATCGTCAGAACAACCACTCCGCAGCCAGCGACCATTCCTAACCACACGCTTCGCGTCATCGTCGCCACAATACCGCAACCTAATACGGGGACTAAGACAACGATTGCTCCGCGACCTCGCCACGATGCGGTCGGCCACCAAGTCAGCAACACCGCGACAGCCGCGCTCATTAACATGCCGTTGATTATCGGATTCAATAAAGGGCCGCGGCCACGCCCAAAAAACTCCGCAACTTCGGTTGTGGACAAGATGAACTTAGGAAACACAAATACATGCCACTGTTGCCACTCGGCAATCGCCGTCAATGCTAAATAAGTTCCAAATAGCACGACACCGATGCCCACGACCCGCAAATGCCGCAATTGCCAACCACTGTGCTTTAAAACAAAATAGGCCGCCATCGGCATTGCGTTCAAAAATAACAAGCGCGAAAGCGGTGTATTGTTGCGATACTGATAGTCCGTTAACAACACACTTAACGACAACACGGCAAACCAAGCAATTACAACGCCATCGACGAAATCCCAGCGGACCGATTCAAACCGCTGACGCAACGCGGTTAAAAAAGCCAATACGAACAACACACCTAACCCGATCCGCTCCAAAGTCAGTGGCAGGGGGCCCGCTTGCAATGTGAATACCTGGTACCCACAGATGGCTTCGACGCCAATTAATCCGACGGTGGCCCAAAGCAACCACGGCGCGGGAACGACAATTCCGCTGCGGAACCAAACGCCAAACCAAACCAGGGCGGCGCATAAATAAATAATCACCAGCAACGACATCTAATCCTCTTGATGTCCTGAACCTGTCGCCACTCTATGTCTCCCCACTCGATAAACACGGCGGTTTGCAAGCCGGTTCATATCCGGGCCGGTTGGATTTCAACTAAGGGGCGACAAAAACCTCTGATAACACCCTCTTGGAACCATCGGCGGCAAAGCATAGTGGGCAATAGGTCGGAAATTGAAATCGAAAACGGAGTAGCAAGAATCCGCGGCCAATTGTGTTGGATATACAAATTATCCTAGTTTTGTCGGTTGATCGGCATCCCCTAGCTGTCAAACTTTCGCTCCTGCCAGCAAGCTGCTCATCGTACCACACAAGTTTTTTTATTTAAATTTTTTTTCGTTGACTTTTTGTTTGTGGTTTCTGGTCCAAAGGTATCCCAAGCTCTGGCGAAGTCGTATACGCGTTGTAGTCCGAGCCAGAGTG
>JBGSMY010000365.1:0-15453 GCA_041739975.1 Pirellulaceae bacterium | reverse complement strand
GTTCCTGAAGAAACACTTTGGGCCATTCCACGTTGTAATAGCTAAGCCGCAGATCGAGCATAAATTCAAACGAAAATTTTTTGAATGACTGACGTACACAGCGATTCTAACCGATGCGAGCGATGGAAAGTTAACCGATATACCCTATCGATCGGCTAGTCTGCGATATTCATCGGTTGACGCGGAAATGGCGGTCCGATGAGTTCTTGCCAAACGCGGAATTGGTCCACGGTGAGGACTGTCTCCAAGTTGCGTTGCCAGTCCGAATTGAGAATCGCGGGTCTCTCATTGGATGGGGGGCCATCGGGACCTGGCCGATGAGGTCGCGTTTCGGCGCGTTCCATTCGCAGCAGTGTTACCTTTTGCGAATTCGTCAATTGCAAGCGACTGGAAATTTCAAATTCGCGTAACGCCATCATGCCTTGGAATTGCCAAGCGATTTGATTGAGTCGCGTCATTTGTGGGGTAGTCAGAATTTTGGACAGCTGCTCGCTGTGAGCGCGGGCATTTTCCACGATATCTCGCCGTTCGTCGTCTGTTAAAGGTCCGATGCCTGGCCGGGGTCCCCTTGGGCCGCGACGACCGTTAGGTCCGCGAGGTGGACCACCGCGACCTCGTCCGCCGGAGTCGGGAGGGCCGAACTCGTTCGGTCCTATTTCTATTGGCGGTTGTTCAGCAGGACGATTGTCTGGAGGTCCCAGTGGCGGTCGCCCCATCTTCGGTGGCCCCAATGGAATCTCGCCTGAGTTGAGGAGATCGTCCAACTGAAGTTTTTGATCATTGCTTACTTGGAGATCGTCTAACACGGTCGAATTGCGCAACAAATATAATTGTCGGTCCGTTCGTAATGCTTCCAGATCATCGAGAATTCGTTGAATGCTGTCGCGGGTCGCCGATAACAAAGCGCGATCGTATGGTCCGTCTTCGCGTTCTTCCATGAATTGCTGGTAGTTTTCCAATGCTGTTTGCAATAAGCGCGTTCGCAACCCCTCCTGAAATGGATCGTCGGCCACTTCTTCTTCCGCAATTCGTATCAATTCGTCGGCAATTTTGCGGGCCATCAGGTAACTCTCATGGGCTTGGGTCCGCCGAATTTCTTCGCGCACGAGGGCTTGTTTCGTCAATAGTTGTTGTTGCGCGATAATCGTATTGGAAATGATGAGCCCCAACGTTCCAAGGGTTAACAGAATTAACGCCGACCCCACCAACGCCGGGTGGCGTCGCATCCATTTTCGTGAACGATCAATAAGCGTGGGACGACGCGCGTGAATTGGGTGTTCATTGAGAAATCGCCGCAGATCATCAGCAAATGCTGCTGCAGTCGAATAACGATCACCGGGCGACTTGGACAACGCCTTCATGACGATCGTTTCCAGTTCAATGGGAATATGTTTGTCGATACGGCGAGGTGGCATGGGGTCCTGTTCAAGAATTTGATACAGCAACGCCAAACGATCTTCGGCCGCAAAGATCGGTTGGAGGGTCAATAGTTCATACAAGGTCGCCCCGAGTGAATAAATATCCGAACGGTGATCGACGCCAGTTGTTGGCGAGGCAGCTTGCTCAGGACTCATGTAACGCAGGGTTCCGACGAGTTCTCCAGAACGCGTGATCGTCAATTCGCTTGCTACGTGTGCAAGGCCAAAGTCGGTGATCCAGATTCGACCTTGATGATCGAGCAGAATATTTGCTGGTTTGATATCGCGGTGAACAACCCCACTTTGATGAGCGAATTCCAAAGCATCTGCAACTTGCGCGATAAGTTTTGCTACGGTTTTCCAGCGAGACCGATGAGCCAGTGAATCTTGGTTTGAAGTTGCTGAGGTCGTTGTAGCGCCGAGCAACGTAGCGGTCTCTGCCGTCCAATGGGCGGTGGGAGAGCTGTTCGACGTTGGTTGGTCTAATTTTGGAGCAGGCCGTAGTTCTTGCAAAATCTCGGCCAAAGACCGGCCCGCAATCAATTGCATTGCATAAAAATGGACACCCCGATCGCAGCCTACGGCGTACACTGGAACGATATTGGTGTGGTGCAGTTGAGCGGCCGCCTGACTTTCCACTTTAAATCGTTGCAATTGACGATCATCCAAGGCCGCCGCAAAAGGCAATACCTTGAGCGCGACGCGACGCCCCAGTGACAACTGAATTGCTTCGTAAACGATGCCCATGCCGCCGCGAGCAATTTCTCGAACGATTTGGAAATCACCGAGAGGACTTTGCGCTAGACCTGCGTCCATCATTGGAACAGTGGTTGGCGCGGCATATTTGGGAAGCCGTTGGGCCAAGTCAATACCGTCAAAGCATTCGTTGAGAAGGTCAACGAGGTCTGGATTTTGTTCGAGCAAAGGCCGACGGTCGGGTGGCTCACCAGTTTCGAATTGGCGAAGGTACTCGCGTGCGGCCTGCATGACGCGTGGGTCATCCATGGCGGACTCTGGTGAAAAAGTCATGTACTAGACTCCGAGAACGATTGTCTCAATTTCGTGATTCCGCGCAACCAAAGTTTCTCGACGCTGTCCACGGAGCGTCCCATTCGCTCAGCAATTTGAGGAAACGTCAAACCCTCTAAGTGTCGCAATTCGATCACCGATTGATAGTCGGGCGCCAATCGACACATCGCTTCCGCGACCAAGCGACTTTGTTCGTCGGCCATGACGTGTTGGCTGGGAGTGGACTGAGCGGCTGCGAGTATCGAGCCGAGTTGGCAAGCGGATTCGTCGAGCCGTTGGTTCACATCTCGTTCCAAATGGATATTTCGAGCTTGTGTACCAAAGTAATGTCGCATCGTATTGGCCAGCGTACCGGCGAGGATGGTCCGAAGCCAACTGTCAAATTGCGGAACATCCGAGCCTTGAAAGTTGGCAAATTGACGGGCCGCTTGCAGGAAGACATCTTGGACGACATCGCTGGCGCCGACCTTGCCCTGGAGATGTCGGCCGATTTCCATCTTGGCCAGCAATTTTATTTGCGGATGATGTGATTCTAGTAACCGCCCCAAAGCAGCGTGATCCCCTTGTTTGGCGCGGTGGAGCCAAGTTGCTGCTCCGAGATCATCTCGATTCTCTGTGGAGTGATTCTGTGGGGAGCTGTTCACGGGTTTTCCAAATTTGTTAGTTTTTAAAATCGCAATCAGTCGTTGGCCAATAGATTTTGCCTATTGTCATTGGACTTCACCGGACCCGAAACGCATTTTTATTCATCTTAGCACGAACACCGAGTTTTCGATCCGCAACCACAAACCAAACTTCGTCCCGCATATTAGTCACGTCTAAAGGCCAAAAACCGTCGATATCAGCTAGGTTTTTTGGTCGATAACCGGGTTGAAACGGTTGCGGAATGCCAGATAACACAATTTTTGCCAATATGAAGAAAATATGAACTAGAAGTGGCGGTAAATCGAGGGCAAATGTGACTGCGGGCCTAAGGCGTCTATGTGGGCGAGGAATGGGTACGTTGAAAATCACAGCGGTCGCGGGGGCTTGGGGTTATTGCCAAAAGCCCCCGCCACTGCTGGTTCAACTTTTAAACGGGACTA
Source organism: Pirellulaceae bacterium (assembly GCA_041739975.1). Lineage (GTDB taxonomy): Bacteria > Planctomycetota > Planctomycetia > Pirellulales > Pirellulaceae > BJ22. The sequence goes on along the minus strand of JBGSMY010000365.1, from coordinate 11,921 downwards.
CTAAGGAGATAAAAACGAATGCCGGATTGGCTAGTTTCGGAGACAACCAGTTCAAGTACCTTTCCGGCAATGCAGGAATTGACTTGGCGATTGGTAATGGCGGTCGTATTTGGATTGGCTGTAGCGCTTATTTATCGATTTTCGCATGGTCGCGAGAGTCCCGGCGTGGCCACATTTTGCACGACTTTGGTGTTGTTGTCGGTACTGATTGCCATGGTGTCCATTGTTATTGACGGCAGTATCGCCCGCGCGTTCAGTCTTGTGGGTGCTTTGTCGATAGTCCGATTTCGCACGGTGGTCGAAGACACTCGCGATACGGCGTTCGTTATTTTTGCAGTGATTGTGGGGATGGCTTCCGGAACGAATCACTGGGAACTTGCCGGAATTGGCAGTGCGATCATTGGAGTTGTGGCCTTTGGTTTCAGTTGGCCACAACGTGGAAAGATCGGATCTGTCACTAATCAATTTGAATTGACGTTGAGGTTTTCTAATGACCCTAAAGGCTTGGCGGCCGTGACTCCAATTATCGCGGGCTTTGTCGACAAGTCCCGATTGATTGCACTCTCAACGGTAAAGCAAGGCACAGCGATGGAGTATACGTACTTCATTGTGATGCGCGATGAGGAACGATTAATGCCGTTAGTTTCACGTTTGCAACAACTTGAAGGCATTCAGAGCATTGAAGTGAAAAATAAAAAGTCCAATTGAGGGGAGATACGACATGACATTTGTCAGAGGACGTCGAATTTCGATAGTCATCGGAATTGCAATCGTGTGGCAATTGATTTGGCCGGTAACGGGCAGGTCAGCCCACCAAGAACCACCTCAGGGCCGACCGCGTCAAGAAGGACAGCCCGGATTTGGTCCGCCTGGTGGAGGTCCTCCAGGTTTTGGACCTGGTGGAATGATGGGCGCGGAACGCAAGTTAGTTGAAAAGTACGACACCAATAACGATGGATGGTTAAATGCAGAAGAGCGTGCTGAGGCGCGCAAGTCCGAACCGGCCCGTGGCGGCCCACCTGAAGGTGGGCCCCGTGGTGGCAGACGTGGTGGCCCACCTCTGGGTGGGCCCCCTGGTGATTTCCCACCTCTGGATGGGCCCCGTGGTGGTGGCCCACCTCTGGGTGGGCCGTTTGGTGGTTTCCCACCTGGCGGAGGTCCCGGCGGCGAAACTCGAGACCCCCCCAAAGAGGGCAAAAAAATCAGCCCCACAGACGTGCAACCGGCAACCGGTGATTTGTACGATCCCAGCGTATTGCGGACATTGTTTTTGACGTTTGAGAATGCCGATTGGGAAAAAGAGCTCGAGGCCTTCAACAATACCGATGTCGAAGTCCCAGCCACTTTGGTTGTCGATGGTGAAACCTACCCCGACGTTGGAATTCATTTTCGCGGCGCATCGTCATTTGGGATGGTGCCGACGGGCTATAAGCGATCATTGAATCTATCACTTGATTTTCTCAATGAAGACCAACGCTTGTTGGGCTATAAGACTTTAAATTTGTTGAATTCAAATACCGATCCAAGCTTCATGCATACCGTGTTGTATTTCGATATTGCCCGAAATTATTTGCCGGCCCCGAAAGCCAATTTTGTCCGCGTTGTGATCAACGGCGAAGATTGGGGGCTGTATGTTAATGCGCAACAATTTAACAAAGAATTCGTTAATGATTTTTTCCCCAATTCCAAAGGGGTTCGTTGGAAAGTGCCGGGAAGACCAAACGGCCGAGGCGGTTTAGAGTTCCTGGGTGATGAAATCGAGGCTTATCGACAAATCTACGAAATCAAGTCTCAAGACAAACCGAAGAGTTGGCAGAAACTAATTGAACTTTGTCGAGTATTAAACGAAACACCTATTGATGAGCTTGAATCGGCGTTGGAACCGATGCTCGATATCGACAGCACGCTCAAATTCTTAGCATTGGAACTGGCGATGATCAATAGCGATGGCTATTGGGTTCGGGCCAGCGACTACAGTTTGTTTCTCGATGACGCCGGAAAATTTCATGTGATACCGCACGATGCTAACGAAACACTGCAGGTTGGTATGGGACCTGGAATGCGTGGAAACCCACCTCCAGGTGGGCGCGGTCGTGGTACCCCCCCTCCAAGTGGTCCGGGTGGTGGAAACCCACCTCCAGGTGGGTTAAGTGGAAACCTACCTCCAGGTGGGCCTCCTAATCTCCCTCCAGAAAATGGATCCGGCCTCCAACAACCTCAAGACCCCCAAACCGAACGTCGTCCCCAAGGTGGACAACGTGGCGGTCAACGGGGCCGTGGAGGACCTGGTGGTGTAGGCTTGCAACTCGATCCCTTAATTGGTCTCGACGATCCAAACAAACCGCTTCGTAGCCGTTTACTTCAGGTACCGAAATTGCAAAAACAATATTTGGAGTATGTGCGCCAAATTGCCGAAGTTGATCTCGATTGGAAAAACCTTAAACCTCGCGTCGATCAATACGCAGAATTGATCGCACCAGTACTACAAGAAGACACTAAGAAACTCAGCAGTTATGAGGATTTTTTGGCGGTTACCAGCCAACGTTCCGAACTGTCCGATGATCAGGCGAACAGTGTCTCAGGGCCGCAACCACGCGGTCGCATGAGCCTTGAGCAATTTAGCGTGCAGCGACGCAAGTTCCTTTTGGACCATGCGGCGATCAAGAAATTGGATGAGTAAACGGCCGTTCAAGTGCCGCTGAGAATAGCGCCAAGTACAGTAGGTCGGCCTGTCTCCAGGCCGACACGCTGGTCCTGCTCGTTACAATATTCCAACGTTAACGTATCGAGCCGAAAATCGCTAAAGTCTACACCTGACCGCCGCTTTCCTAGTCTTGATAATCGTCTCGTCGAGGAATTTTGTGGTAAAAAAGATTTAACCACGTTATCCACGAAAGGCACAAACGACGGGTTGTGGATTGCGTCAGACTGGTTGCTGGGAATTGCCCTCAAGGTTGAATTCGAACTCGACATGCACTTTCGCGCTGGTCACACCGAGTGGATCGGAAAGCTCCGCCAAGTGTGGCCAATCGACTAGAGCAACGCGAAGCACGTATAAACCGAGTCGGTTGCAAGATACCGCACCGAGGAAAATATAAATCTCGGTTTAGGGCAATCGAATCGTCCTCAGCCGGCCACGATAATTCCTGGATAACCTAATAATCAGACAAGTGAAAAATCCAGCATGCCAAGATAAGGCAAGCTGTCATGAAACCAAGTCCAGTCCATAATGGCGACCAAGGATCTTGGTAATTCTGTGTTTCCATCAAATCCACATCGGTACTAACTTTGGTATCGGTGGACGTAGAAAGATGATTGACGAGTTTGTAAAACTCTCCCGGCTTAGGGCAAATCTTGTAAAACGGCCGCATTACCAAGCGGTAGCTAGACTTAAGAAAATCGCTTTTAGGTGCGAGCATTTCTTGAGTTTGGCCATTTGATAAATCGATTCGGCTGACGCGGTCAAACGAATGGCAAAGAAGTAGCTGATTTTGATCATCGAAATAAACGCCGCGATGCTCGCCTTGATTCGCCAGGTTTGCCAAAGTCATTTGTTCCGGCTGTTCGGTGTCCAAAATCCAAGTACGACCGTTGCGAAACAAAATCGCAAAATAGTGTCCGGAGGGACTACATGCGACTTGCATGGCTGGGGAGCGCGACTCACAGCGGTATCCATTTAATTCCTCAAAGGTGTTTGATCGCAAACTAACGATTTGGCCATTGCCAAAAACGAGTAACGTGGTGTCGCCCCCCGTCGCCATTTGGCAACTGAGCAAGGGATCCGAGCTCCCAGATTCCACCGCTTTTTGACGGGCCAATTGGTATTCTTGCCGATCGTTTAGAGAGTAAGCATACAATTGGCCACGGCGATAAATGAAAATTTCATCCGACGGCGCGTGGTAAGCGACGGATTCCGGGCCAGATACTGCTTGAGGTTCTTTAGGACCACACTTGGTCAAATATTGTGTGAGTTTAATTGCAGCGGGTTGGCTGGCGTTTGTGGAGGTCGAAGTATTTGGTTGATTTACTGTGGCGGGCGGAGACGGGCTGTTTTCGACTTCGCCAATCGATTTGGGGAGCGAAAGGCGATAAAATGTTCCGTCACCACCCACTAAGATCATGCCGCTCTTAGTGTGAAATAAATGTACGGACGCATGAGGAACAACCCCTAAATCGGTAAACGTCAATTGAGAATCGGTGGCCCAATGGAGTTTTTGCTGTCCCATTGATCCAGGGTCAAAGATACTGGAGCCCATGGCAAAAGCGTGTTGTTGAGTTGGCTCGAAGCTGGGCGTCACTACTGGAAATGGTGGCATTTCGCCGAAAAACATAGCGATACCAATGCCGACTTCTTGGCCCGGATCGTCAAACGTCGGCTTGATCCTACTTTCCCATTGTTTCTGATCTTTGTTCCAAATGAACAGTCGCTGAATCGCGTCATAGGCAACGACTTGATCGCCCAGGTCCACCGCGCGGACCAGACGTTCGTTTTCCATTTTCAAATTAAGCATGCCGTAGACGGTGCCAATGGTAAAACAAAACGCCCAAAACAATGCCGTCAGAATCACAGAAACTACGGCGCTGCGGTAGATTACGCCGACCAATACGGAGACTGAAAAATAGATGGCAAATACCAAAATATACAGTGGGATACTCCACAGCATCGCGCGATCCCAGATGCCTACGGCCAGCCCCAGCCAGATCCATATCCCTAAAAACAAGTAGACGGCCAGCAGCGATACAAAGGCGCAACCACCGAGGAATTTACTGACCAATAACGCCCAGCGGTGAATGGGTTTGCTGAGTAGCAGATTCAATGAACCAGGTTCAAACGTTTCTGGGATCATGTTGCTTGTCACCAAAATGGCGATGAACAAACCGATCGACAACACGAATTTGTCAAAGATAAAAGAAATTGTGGCAGTCGCATTTTGACCGAACTGTTGCAAGGTCATGGGGGCGGAAAGGAATGGTACACGCCAAATCGCATAATAAGTATCCAAATAAGTCGAACTGGCTGGTTGAATTTCGGGCGCCAAAGCGGCTGTGATCAGTAATCGATTAAGTCGTTTGCGTTGGATTTCCGATAACTTATTGACGTCCGAATCGACAAGTTGTTGGGCTTCATCATTGAGGAATTTTCCCTTCCACAATTCGGCATCGTAAAAATCGGCCTGTTCGATGATCGTGTTGAGACCTTTTGCAAGATCTTCTGCGGACTCATCAAATCTTCTCGGTGGGCCACCGCGGCGCCGGGGGCGACGCGGTGAATCGGCCTCATCGTCTTCGGAGTTAGAGGTCTCTGGATCAGCACCATTCGTGGCTTGTTGTTGCAATTCGGTCTTTAATGCGTCTGGCAGCCGTTCAAATATTCGCCCGATAATCGGCTGGCGTTCTCGTTGTTCAACCATACGCTTGGCAAGCGATTTGGCGTCGGGAATGTGTTCCATTCCAACGATTTGCCAATCCAACGTTTCATAGACGTGTAGTGGGGCCACCACAACCAATACGATGGTGATCAAAAACAGCAAGACATAGAGAACACGAGTCGCCAAAGCCGCGCGAAAAGCGTCTTTGATGATCGCCAAATAGGGACGCATCTGATTAGGTCTCCTTGTCCACGAGCGCTAGGAAAGCATCTTCGAGCGAAACTTGTTTTCGTTGCATTTGCAAAAGACTGATTTGACTTTGTCGCAATCGATCGATTTGCTGATCAATAGCGGATTGGTCGGGCAACGCGAGCCGAATCTCGAATTCGCGATCGCGAGGTGTCGCTTGAATTGTCGCGTTCTGATTGGCAAAGGCCAAATCGACTTGTGGACGATCGCCGCTGACCTGAAACTCAACCACAATTCCGGTTTGTGGAATGGCCAAGTGATTTCCGACTTCGGATACTGGTCCGCAATACAGCAAATTCCCGCGATTGAGAATTGCGACTCGGTCACAAATCATCTCGACTTCTTGCAACAGATGGCTATTGAGAAAAATGGTTACTCCTCGCTCTTTCAGTTGTCGAATAATGGTCCGCATTTCTGCGCGAGCGCGAGGGTCGAGCCCATCGGTAGGTTCGTCGAGAATCAGCATTTGGGGTTCGTGCAAAAGTGCTTGTGCCAATCCGAGTCGCTGCAACATACCCTTGGAGAACTTTTTTACGCGCTCTTTTGTGCGACCGGCTAGGCCAACGAGGTCGAGTAATTCGTCGCGGCGACGGCGAATCGTTGCGGTCGGTACATTACTTAGGTTCCCATAACACTCCAGGGCCGTGTAGGCAGTTAAATGCGCTGGGACGCGGAGATGTTCAGGTAAATATCCGACTTGACGGCGAACCGATTGGCTGCCAGCGGGCATTCCCAACATACGAGCCGAGCCGGATGTCTTGCGAATGATTCCCAATAGGATCTTTAGCAACGTTGTCTTGCCGGCACCGTTGGGGCCCAGGAGTCCGAAAATCTCTCCTTGTTGTACGGAAAGCGAGATCCCTTTGAGCGCCTCGAACTTTTTTGGAAAAAACCAACCATCGCGATAGACTTTGCTTAAATCGCGAACTTCAACTGCGGGAGTTGCGGTGGATACTGACATGCGTGTTTCGTATTGTCGATAAACTATTAATTCGTAACCGGTTGTCGGCGGAAACGCTGGTAAACGGAGCTCTGCGATACGCTGACCCTGTCGCCGTCTGGATACTGCCGACACGATCGCGATTGTAACGAAAAACGTCGGTCGGCCCAAGAAGGTGGCTTGAATTGATTTTGGCAGACCTCAACTGCAACCCAAAATTATGATTAATCGATCGAGACTAATGGCCGTACTTCCAAATTCGCCAGCGTCAAAGTGTTATTTACCCACCCTGCCCCGAGTTACCTCCGTTTGACATACTATGTTTCGAAGGTCAAGGTTTCATATTGGAACAAATGATGGCAAGCGGTCAGGAATTAGAAGCAAAGACATTGTTTTTCGAGCGGTCGCCTTATGGTTATTGTGACGCAATTGTCGAAACCGATGGGCGAACGATTTATTTTTATCTCAGCTGGCCGGATGAATCGCGAGTGGCACCGTGTTGGGTGGCCAATTTGCTGCCAGCTCCATTGACTTTTGATCGTCGAGAACTGGAGGCCAACCTTCCGCCAATTTTACCAAAACCATTTTTACGCAAGGTTGCGGCCGTTGAACAGATTTCGATCGAAGGTGGGGTTGCTGAAGATTGGTCGGTGATATGGGATCCGGCCGGTCATGGCGCGTTGTTAAGTTGGCGTGAAAACTTAGTCGCAATTATTCCACCCTGGTCGGGCCAAGAAAACGTGCACGGATTTTCCCGCGACTGCGCAGTGGAGAACTTAGTGTGCCAACCGTTCCCCGCGTTTGAAACTTGTCAGAACTGGCTTGCTGCAGCGAAAGACTATTGGCAGCCTTGGATCAATGATCGCCACTTCGCGGAGTATCAACAGTCATACCTCGCCCGATTGCAAGAACTCCATCCTCAGTCGATTGCCTATTATGCGATTGATGGCGGCAAATTCCCACCACGCGCGATTGCGATATTGCAACTCGATGGAACATCTGGTGATTCGGGGGTAAGAAATGACAACGGGTTTCCTGGATTTGAACGGTGGCGCAATCAAAAAGGTACTTGGTTGACTACCGTTGGTTTAGGACTGTGTCCTCAACCGACAGGCAATTGGACCGCGATATTGGATCAGCGCCAGATTCGCATTGAGTTGGCAATGTTTTTTACCGAGCCTTTAACAGATGTCGACCGCGATGAATTGTTAAAGCAACTTGGCGGCCTCGCCAATATTCCTTGGAAACGCAATACTTGCTTTCGTCCCGGAGATACCTGTGAACTTCGCTGGGGCGGCAAATTGAATACTTGTCGGATCGAGGCCCTCGGCACACTAAATCTCGGTGTGGAAGTTCAACTGTTGTTACTAATTCCGACTTGATTCGTTGCCCCCAAGCTTGATGGGTTTGGCCATCACTACATTGGTTAGACGCAATGAAACACTAGACGCGTTAGTTTTTACGCGTTAGCATTTTCGTCCGGTAGGGTCGAAATCTCGGTTGACCACAATGCTGTTTCACCGCTGGTAAAAACTACGACTAAGGTGTCTGTCCCACAGATTGATTGGTTTAGGTGCGGCCACATTAGATTTTCGTCTGGTAGGGACCAAATGTCGGTATCCGAATCGCCCCCCCCAAAAAAAAATTATTTATCGCACGCCCTGAGTTAGCTGATCCTTTTCTTGTTGTAAGCGTTCTTGTTTTCGTTCAAGTTCGCGTTTTTTACTTTGTGCGGAATTCAGCTTTTCGGTTTCTTGTTTATCGGTCTCATTGACTTCATCGAGTCGTTTTTGCAATTCGGCCATCATTCGCTCTAGTTCTTCGCGTTGGATTGAGGTGCGAGCGCGAAGTGTTTCGGCAGTGGCCATGATCTCGGGCAATGATGCAAGTTCCGTTTTACATTCGCTCAATTGTTGGTCGATTTCGGCGAGTCGCGGAGCGTTAACGATTTCCGGGGCCAACTCGCCTGATTTCAATCTTTCGATAGCCGGCAAAATAGCCGTCATGGGTAAAGCCAAGGTCGAAACACGTCCAGCTCTGGCAATATTAATGCCAACGATGTTGCCGTCGAGATCCACCAGTGGGCTGCCGCATTGGGCGGCAGAGACGGGCGAGTCGTGCTGGAATGCCAAGGGAAAGTTTTGTCGCCGTTTGCTTAAATCGGATATCCCCATGCGTTCTTGAGGATTTTCTGGACCTTGAGCATCCATACTGGATTCGTCGGCCAAAGTCAGAAGAAAAGTAATTTCTTTGCCGCCACGAGTAACGACAATCGTAATTTGATCTCCCGGTTCTTTATCAGCCATGAATGCAAAAACGTCGGCCGGAACCAAGATTTCTGTTTCGTTCATTTTGACAATGACATCGTTAATAAACATGTCAGCTTTTTCAGCTGGCGAACCTGAAGTAATTTTATTGATGCGGGCACCGGTGCCAGACGTGGGCGATTCCAATTGAATACCCATCCGACCTTGAGATGCTTTGACTTGCCGTGTTGCCACGCTGACAATTCCCAAGGCGATCGGATCGGGGTCGAGCGCCACACTTGCCAACCAACGACCAATCGGTGGTGGTTCGTTGGGGACCAGATGAGCTGGCATCAAGGGATCAGACGAATCAACCTTGAGCATCGCCAAGTCCGTGTCCTGATCAATGCCAATCACGCGTGCCGCGTATTTTCGGCCATTGGCCAACTGGCATTCTAGGGGCGAACGCAGTTCACTGGCCTTGGTGATAATCAAGCCTTCCGCATCAACGATCATTCCGACAGCGATTTGTTTTTGTTTGTGAAAGATACGAGTGGTTGAGCTAGATACAGAAGCCGAACTGGGTGCAAAAACTTGAATAATCTCCGGCGCTAGGCGCGAATATTTGCGGGAGCTATAGAGTTTTTTTGCAAAGGTCGCCAGGCTGTTGAGGTTGACGTCGATGAGTGGGTCATCGGGTTCTTGTTCGGTGGGTTTGACCGGCGACGCCTCTTCCGGGGTTTTTGGATCGGATTCGGTTTTTTCGCCAGTAGCCGGTGGAGGGACTTCTTGAGTCTCCTGCCAAGAGTACTTCAAGGGCGACAGGCCACCGGCCCACGTTACTTGAGGTGCGGCAATTAGGCAAAATAACAACACTATCAACTGACTAGCATTCAACCGGCTCGTATTGAAATTTTTTCTACGGGACTTCGGGTCCAAGTCCAAGTATCGTGGAAATTTTTGACTCATAAGGGGAAGTTCCCAATTTAGATGACTTATTGACTTGTTTGTCTCAGCGAACATGAAACATGAAAAAGTTTTAAACTGAACATTGCAGACAACGGAACGGTTTGAACCTGCGGAATTGAGTATGTTGCTTGCTACTGTTCGCCTACTGTGAGGTTGAGTACAAGTTCTTCTTCGCCGCGTTTTACTGTCAATTTGATAACGTCGCCAATATCAATAGCGCTGTAAATCTTTTGAAAGTCACCGGAATTTGTAACCGGCTGATCATTGGCTTTAATAACTTGGTCACCCACTTTGAGGCCCGCTTCAGCGGCTGGGCTACCTTCCTCAACTCGTGTTACCGTATTGCCTTTGGCGCCGAGGCTAAAACCAATTAATTTCCGGGGTTGAGCTCCGACGATTTTTTTAGCGATTAATTGGTCCCAGTCATTGGAAAAGGTGTCGATCGGGACATGGATATTGTCCCAGACAGAGGTGGAGATGCGACTATGAATGCCAATAACGCGGCCTTCAAAGTCGACCAATGGTCCACCGGAGTCGCCGCCGACCAGCACGCAGTCTGATTTCATTTGAGTTTCCAAACTATTTAGCAACCTGCCGACCCGGAGGACCAGTCCGCGCTTTTCGTCGATGCCACCGGGATGTCCAATGGCGATCACCCATTGACCACGAACCAAGGGACCCGATTCGCCGATTTCAAGATAAGGCCAAGTACCCTCTTCGTCGATTTTGAGCATACCCGAATCAACGGCTCGATTAACGCCGAGAGTGGTTGCTCGCAGTCGTCGTCCGTCGGAAAGCGTGACGACGGCTCGAAGGTTTGGCCGGCCAATCACATGTGCCGCGGTCAAAATATAACCATCGTCAGTCACAATCACGCCGCTGCCTTGTGCCGCGCCGACTTGAATATTGACTGTGGCCTCGATGACTCGTGGCGCGATATCTCGCGACTGTTGTTCGATCACCCGCAATTGATCAGCCGTCTTGGGGGTTTCACCAGTGAATAGAAACTGTGTAGCCTCGTCGCGTTCGGTCGCAATATGCTGAATTTCAGTTTCTTGGAACGGCAGGTGGCCGGCCGCGGCAACTAAATTTGAAGTCGCCGCAACTTGGAACAACAACAGCGTCAAAACGACACGTGTGAAGGGGCGGTACAATAGTGTTCGAAGCGTATCCGGCATAACGGGATCCTTGGAATCGACATTGGTCACTAGAGCGGTTTCGGTGAATCGGATTTTACCAAAAACCGCAGTCTGCCTAATTTTAACACTCGCTGGCAGAAAACGAACTGTGGAACTGACAAATTATGCGGTATTGAAGGCCCCAAGCAGGAACAAAACGGACTTGCCGACCGAGATCCGCGGGGGCTCCAACGGCTGTGCCAGTTGCGACGGTTGTCAGGGGTTTGCGGGATCGAGACAGTTTGCAAAAGGGTTGTTTTGCACTGTCTGTAATCAAATCGTCGAGCCTGGGCGAGGCTGCTGTAGGCCCGCAAATTATGGGAAAACGCAAATGCAACGGGCTGAGGTTCGGTTTTGGTTAGGTTGAACTTTGTCGGGATCTTTTCTAGAATCGAGCCCGCAGGTTGTCGGCAGCGGCTGATGACAATATTTAGCATCCTCAACTATTCTCAAGTACCGCCCCATGATGTTGGATCGCAGGCCAATTTTTCCAAACGTAATCGAGGTAAATCACCAGCTCGGCCGCGTTATCGGATGCAATGTTTATCTTATATACGATCAAAACGAATGGATTTTGATCGATATTGGCTACGAAGAGGCAGTTGACAAAATTGTCGATATGGTTCGGCAGTTGGATTTTCCGTTTAGCCAATGCAAAACATTGGTAGCCACACATGCCGATGTGGATCATATACAGGGCCTAGCCAAAGCCAAACAGATTTTGCGAACCACGGTATCAGCGCACCCTTTGGCGGCAGAGCCCTTGCGAACGGGTGATCGGCTAAAAACGTTCGCATTGATTGAACCACAGCAGATCGATATGGCAATGCCGCCGGTAGAATGTGAGCACTTAATCCAAGAGGGCGACCGCCTGCAGATTGGAAACTTAGAATTGGAGGTTTGGCTGACTCCCGGCCATACCGATAGTCAACTTTCGTTTCGGTTGGGTGATCTGTTATTTAGCGGTGAC
>JBGSMY010000364.1:0-2257 GCA_041739975.1 Pirellulaceae bacterium | reverse complement strand
AAACCTAGCCACTCTTCGAAACGCAGGTCTCACCGCCATGCGACTGGAAGGGCACAAGGGCATCGCATCCACCATTAGAGACTTCTCAGCCAAGCCCTTGCTCTTATTTCAAATGTTACGCAAACTATAAAACTGATTTGCACTTTGTACGACAAGACAGCCGATAGGATATCGGCAGCCACGACAAGACTGCCGATGGGATATCGGCAGCCACGACAAGACTGCCGATAGGATATCGGCAGCCACGACCGCGGCAGCCACGACCGCATGTCGTTTTCATTTTGTCTGTGCGTTGATCAGTGACATAAACTCGGCGCGTGAAGCTTGATTAGTTTTGAAGATTCCACGCAGGGCGCTGGTTACCGTACGGCTGCCCGGTTTGCGAATTCCCCGAATTGCCATACACGAATGTTCTGCGCTAATAACCACGGCCACTCCCGTGGTTTCCAAATGCTCGTTGATCATGTCCGCAATGACTTGTGTCATTCGTTCCTGAACTTGAGGGCGCCGCGCGACTTCGTCTACGACCCTGGCAATTTTGCTGAGCCCGGTTACTTTTCCGTCAGGAATATAGGCCACATGCGCAACTCCATTGAATGGCAATAAATGGTGTTCGCACATACTGGTGAAGGGGATGTCGCGAATCAAAACCATTTCGTCATATTCTTCGGGGAACACGACTTCCAGATGGCGGGCGGGATCTTGATGCAGCCCAGAAAACATTTCTTGGTACATTCGGGCGACGCGACGAGGCGTATCGAGCAGTCCGGGCCGCATCGGATCATCACCGACGGCGGCTAATATTTCGCGAACTGCCGCCTCGATCCGATCCAAATCGACGGGTGCGTCTGCCAAGTTTGCAATTTTGTCCATAGGTTCGTCGTCCTCGTGGCAACTCATGCTTCTGCTCTACCTAACTGAATGTTTCAAATAAACCGACGAATGGCGATCGAGACAACCAGCTACATCGGATTTGACCCGAAATTGACCATTTTCAAAGCCTCACCAAGTCGAATTGCGGTCTGAGTAATTTCCACAACCCGAGCCAACGTCTCGGGGCTTTGAATTTGATTTTGCTCAAATACATTCCCGGTGGCGTAAACAAACCGAGGGATAATGACCGAACGGAAATCGAGCATCAAACTGTTGGCTAGTCCCATCACCGACATGTAGCTGCCAAATCCGCCCGCCGCAGCCAAAAAACCAACCAGTTTATCGGTCCAAGCTCTTCCGGTTAGTTCTACCAAATTCTTGGCCGCAGCTGAAACGTCGTAATTATAGATGGGTGTGGCGATCAAAACTGCAGAAGATTGCTCAATCGCTTGGCGACAATGAACCACGTTGGGATGTGCATAACAATACGAAGCATCGCAAAATGGCAATGGCAACTCAGCCAAGTCAATTAATTGAGCCGGCTGACCTTGTTCGACTAAAGCGGCCAAGGCCGCCTGGGCCAAGAGTCGACTGCGACTATCGGGATTTAGACTTGTTGAAAATACGGTATACATAAATAGGTAACATCATGGTACGTGAGCGGCATTCGCAGCCCCATCGGCTGTGGCCACCGTTATTTTACTCGCTGACCGCAATTTCCGCTAACCGTTCTAAACGGCGAATTTCGGGTAATTCCGCCTCTGAAAATTGACAGACTTGCCTCTAGTTTGCCAGATCACCGACGAAGCGACCTTGGCTGCGTGACCTGTTGTTTTATAATCAATCCATCAGTTAATCATTTAATTTTTAGAAGCTCAATTATTTCATGGCGAGAGTTGTATTAGCGATGTCAGGCGGCGTTGATTCCAGCGTAGCCGCCTATTTATTGCAACAAGCGGGCCACGAGATCATTGGCGTGTTCATGCGACATGGCGAAAAGAGTATTGAAGCCTGCTCGTTGGACGGAACCGCCGCGAAATCGCCACTTCTGCCCGTCCTCAACGCTCGCGCAGACCATAAGCAAGGTTGCTGCAGTGCTTCGGATGCCGACGACGCTCGCCGGGTGGCAGATCGATTGGGCATTCCATTTTATGCGTTGAATCTCCAGGCTGAATTCCGCGGCATCGTCGATTATTTCGTCGGTGAGTACTCGATTGGACGCACACCGAACCCGTGCGTGATGTGCAACAATCGTATCAAGTTTGGCAAGTTATTTGATTATGCCGATAGTGTTCAGGCAGAATTTGTAGCCACTGGCCATTACGCTCGCTTGGAACCTGCCAGTTCCAACTCTGGCCGAGAGTTGCAATTGTTGCGCGGCGTC
>JBGSMY010000335.1:0-7404 GCA_041739975.1 Pirellulaceae bacterium | reverse complement strand
AGAGCAACAGCGAAGGCAGAATTGCCGGACGACCTGCTGCGAATTTCCCTAAGGCCTCTTGACCTTCCACAGTTTCTCCCCTCCCCAAATTTCAAAGCGTCTAATTCCTAGATGCAACCAACCGCGCCGATACGACAAAGTTATAAGTTGCCACGGCGTTCTTGTTCTAACTCCAGCGACTCAAACAACGCCTTGAAGTTGCCTTTACCAAACGATTCGCTGCCCCGCCGGCAAATGATCTCAAAAAATAAAGTTGGACGGTCTTGCAGTGGTTTTGTAAAGATTTGCAATAGATATCCCTTGTCATCGCGATCGACCAAAATCCGCAGGTCTTTAATTTCAGGTTTGTTCTCTTTGATTTCGCCCACGCGATCCCAAACCATTTCGTAATAGTCATCTGGAATTCGCAAAAAGTCGACGCCCCGTTGACGCAAGCGACTGACGCTGTGCAATTCGTCACGCGTCAAAAGTGCTAAATGCTGAATTCCCGCTGTTTGGTTATGCCAATCCAAATACTCTTGAATTTGACTCTTCCGTTTGCCTTCCGCTGGCTCGTTGATCGGAATCTTAATCAACTCGCGACCAGAATCCATGACTTTCGACATCAATGCTGAATATTCTGTCGAAATATCTTTGTCATCGAAATGTTTGAATAACTTGAATCCTAAAACTTGTGCATACCAATCAACCCAATGATTCATCCGTCCTAATTCTACATTGCCTACGCAATGGTCAACGTAAAATAGTCCGACGGGGTTTTCGCGGTTGTATTGGTTTATCGCCAAATCGCCCATACTGCTGAATTTTGGCAAAAAACTACCGCCTTGGTGTTTGTATCGTTCCAAGGCATAACTGTCACTGCGAGAAACAAATGAATGGACCACTCGTCCCATCGATTTAATGCCTGACATGACGACGGTTCCACGTTCATCGCTGATTTCACGAGGCTCGTAGGCCGACTCAGCGCCATTGCGCAACGCTTGCTCATAGGCCAAAACGGAGTCGTCGACGGTGAAGGCAATATCTTTGATACCATCGCCGTAAAGTTGAATTTCCTGTTGTGCCGCGTGATCGCTGGTCAACCCGGTCGTCAATAAGAACCGAATATTGCCTTGGGTCAGCAAATAGGTAGCCGAGTCGCGCACGCCTGTTGTAAGATCGGAAACTTGTTCGATCTCAAAACCGAAACTTTGGGCATAAAAGTAAGCCGCCTGTTTGGCGTTACCCACATAGAACCTTACGTGATCGACGTCGATCAGACGCAGGGGATCACGTGCATTTTGCGCACTGGATTGAGACTGGGGGACACTTGCGGTGCTCATGAAAATGACCTCAACAAATTTCGTTGCTCAGGATGACGGCTGCCAATTGGAAACGCGAGCCGGTTCCAATCGTCGTTCCATAAAGCTTGCGTCGCAGTAACCGTGCATCGTCCTTAACACACGCTGCGCCGGACAGCTCCACCTATCTTATACTGTCTAGAAAAACAATGATTTGGTCAACCGGTTTGAAGAGCGATTTCAAGAAATCGATCGAATTGAAAGGCGTAGAACCGAGGCTCTAGTCGATCAGGCGATGGCGAAAACTGCCAAAACGGAGCGCCTGCGAAAAAAACAGACTTAATTCGCACAGGATTAAGCGCTCGTTCGACACAGTTTAATTGCAAAGGCCAAGGCGTTTGTGGTTTTGCCCGCCACGACACTTAGTTGCAGTGCAGCTCTAGTGGCAGTGCAGCTCTAGTGGCAGCGCAGCTCTAGTTGCAGTGCAGCTCTAGTTGCAGTGCAGCTCTAGTGGCCATAAGTCGATATTTCACCCGATACATTGGAAAGATCAAATGTCAGTATTGGTGCCTTTTCGGTCGGATTCGACTGCGTGTCATTGATAGGTGAGGCAAACTCAAACACGTTGGTTTGATTCCCACCAGCGTCTTTGCTGGCGTACATTGCTTTGTCGGCTGCGTCGAGCAACTCGTGCTGGACATGTGCAGACCGCAGTTCTGGGTGAAATCGATAAAATACGCCGCCAACACTTATCGTTACGTTCAAGGTACATCCGTTGATGGCGATTGGGCTCTGAGCCACATGGACTTGAATTTCGCGGGCAAATTGTTCGAACTCTTCCCGGCTCGTGTGGTCGACCAATACGACAAACTCTTCTCCACCATAACGAGCGACTACGGGCTGGACCGCGGAAATTTTAAAGTTCACTGCGACCGCTCGAATGGCACTGGCGACTTGTTTGAGCACAAAATCCCCCACCAAGTGTCCATGGTTGTCGTTGATCGATTTGAAATGATCGATATCGATAAATACCAACCCTAAACAACGACCTTGGTCGAGAACTTGCAAGCGTTCGTTCAACCGAGAATTGAAATACTCGCGATTATAAATCTCGGTCAAATCGTCAAAACAAGTTCGCCGTTCCAAGACCGAAATTCGCGCTTGCAGCTCTAAATTTTCTTTTTGCATTTGTTCCGAGTTGCGGTCTAAACACTCCACCTCACGTCCCGCAATAAACGCCATGTTTAACAACTGCTCCATTGCGGTCGCCAAAATCGCACTAGGCGCAGGAATTGACGAAAGATCCGTTGAGAATTGTTCAACTGAATTTGACAAACGATCGCGTATCGCTTGCAAATAATCATCTAATCGTTTGGCGTCAAAGGCAAATGCCTGTGAAGTCAATGACTGCAAATGGTGTAACGAGCCTGCTGGGTCATGACCCAACAAAAAATCTGACGCGGCCGCCGCAGTGCTCGACATTGTTACTAACTGATGATCTTCTAAATGGCTCAGCAACAAAATATTGCGAAACGAATCGTCATGGTGTTCGACGGCTTGGACTAAAGACTTCGGAAGATTCCAAGACTTCAACAATAAACCGCTTATTTGCGAATGGGTGCAATTGAGCCGTTCAGATTCAATTTTTCTCAAATTTTGACGGTCTGATTTCGCCTTCTCAATCACGGAAACATAGTCGTTCGCATGATGCTGCAACAAAGCCAACTTGCCCGCATCCGCCAACAATCCGACGATGAAGGCCTGACTCTTTTTCTCAGGCGCAAATTGTTCCGCTAAAATTTCCATGGCCACGGCTTGGGTCACCGATTCCAGCCAACAGTCTCGAAGTAAGTTGTCATGAGATTGCTTTCCACTCGTGTTTTGCACCAACGAAAAGCTGAGTGCCAAACAGCTGACATTGTATTTCCCCAGACGGACAATCGCGCGATCGAGATTATCGATTTTCGAGATGCCGCAATACATCGGCGAATTGACCGTCTTCAAAATCTTGGCCGTAATCGCTGGGTCGGTTTTAATCACGTTGGCAATTTTACCGATCTGCACATCTGGGTCAGCCAACACTTCCAGCAATCGAATAGCCACTTGAGGAATCGTTGGCAATGAGACGAGTGCTGCTAAGTCGATTTTCATTGAGATGAGATCCTGATATCTTGATTCTGTCACACGAGAGTGACGTGATGGTTGCGAATACCCACAAACAAATAACACCAAGCACAAAGTTCATTCACAGGATTTACTGTGAAAAAACTTGTGCTGCTGTGATTTGCTGTTTGCGACCAAGGATGTTGTGCACTCATCACACGTGTCGCGTTTTACCGTCTACCCAAATTGGTCGTTGAGTTCTAAGGCTCAATGCCATCTCGATGTCTTGTTTGCTAAGGTGAACGATATCCGCCTGTTATCGGGAGGCTATTTCCAGACTTGCTAATTCGACGTCAAACTGCACCGATAAAGTTGTCTGTCGCCGACTAACAATTCGACCTTGCCGAATTTGTCAACTGTATCGAATCTAGCGACTTTGCGATCATTAGCTGTCCAAGCGATGGTAATAGTAGTCCAAATTGATCAACGCGAGGACTCTCGGACAAGATGTTGTTGGCGCGGGCCAACTCGGCGCAGTCTGCACACATTTCGGTTAAACTGGATTCCGTCAAACTGTGGTTGCCCCGCCCCTGAGACGGTCGAATTATCGATCAAATACACCAGTGGATTGTGGCCCGTTAGGTGAAGGTTGCCCCATAGCCCGATTGGCAAAATTTTGTCAGGTAGTCATTGCAAATGAATCGAATCTCATTAGCTCGCGAAGAATACATCGAGCAAGCGCATCTGTTTCGAGCGATGGGACAGCGGATTAATGCTGCAGAACCAGTCCAGGAACTATTGCGACATGTGCGAGAAGAAATTTTGGCAACCAGTAAACTGCCAATGGCGATTGATTATTTGCTGGCTGAGTTAATTCATTTTGGCGCAATGAACACGGCGATGGCTCGAATGAGTCATTACTTTGCGCCATTTCAAACATTCTTGATTGCCGCCGCTGAATCCGAAACTGGCCGATTTGATATGTGGAGAGCGCTGACAATTTTGGAATCTGACGCATTGTTCCGCGCGCGCGGTGGTACGCGCTCGGCGCACTTCTTTTTTCAATTCGAAACACTTTGCCACCACCGTCTGGATTATGATCGAGGTCTTTCGGCCATGGCTGCCGATCCCATTTTCGACGAAGCTTGGCAACGCTGGATTCTTACCGTTCGTCACCAACTAGGGATCGTAGATCTTACTGATTTGGTCTACGTCAATAGTGTTTACTATCGACAAAAGGAAGCTCAATGGTCCGATCCAGAATCAAACGATGACACCACTCCAGCAGTCGAACCATTGTTCACCGAAAAAGAGGGTCGGATTGCTCTCGCCAATCGCCGCAAAGAACCAATGTATTTTTTTGCTGCTTTACAACGCCAATTGGAGTACCCGGCAGTTCCCAAACCACAACCGCCTAATAAACGCGAGGATCAGCTCGTGAAACTACTGCGAACCGTGGAAAAGCTGGAAACTCGCGTCAAACTGCTGGAGGATGAACAGCGCGATAAAGGTATCGACCTGTCTCAATTCATGCGGCGTCCAGAGGTCTAAAGTGGCCTACTCACAGATTCAACAAAAAAACCAAATTGGTTTAGACGGGGTTGCCAACTGGAACCGTCCGCTGCGGAACCTGGAATGCTTGGGCTAACAACTCGTTGTGCTCGATCACATGAGCTTTCTTGGAGCCCGTAGACGGACTTGCCGATTCAGGCCGACAGACCACGCTCAAATTCCAATCGCGATTAAATCCTTGTTCTTCCCATTTAATCCGAACAAAGTACCAGGGCCCCATGTTTCGCGGTTCCTCTTGAACCCAGACAACCGCAGTATCGGCCGGATAACGTGCCAGAATTTGCTGTAAGTCGTTGGTCGGAAACGGATACAATTGTTCCAGTCGGATGATCGCAATTTCGTCTGTAGGGTTTTGTTCGCGTTGTTTTAACAGGTCGATGCCGATTTTGCCTGAGCACAAAATGATTTTGCTCGGATTGGAAATCTGAGATTCCAATGGGTCGGACAACACGCGCGAGAATGTGCCACGGGTAAATTCTTCGATTCCGCTCATCACGGCCGGTTCGCGCAACAAACTCTTGGGAGTCAAAACGATTAGTGGCTTACGCCATTTTCGTTTGACTTGTCGTCGCAACAAATGGAAATATTGGGCGGCCGACGTCGGGTAGGCGACTTGAATGTTGTGCTGTGCGGCCAAAGTCAAAAATCGTTCGACACGCGCCGAACAATGTTCTGGCCCGGCGCCCTCAAATCCGTGTGGCAACAACATGGTAATGCCGCTTAGGCGCCGCCATTTCGCTTCCGCACTGCAAATAAATTGATCGACAATTACTTGAGCCGCGTTCCAGAAATCGCCAAATTGTGCTTCCCACATCACCAATCCATTGGGTGAATCGAGACTATAACCATACTCGAATCCGAGTACGCCAGCCTCACTCAATGGACTGTTGTAAATGTCAATCGGAGCCTGTTGTTCCGCCAAGTGTTTGAGCGAGTGATACTTCGATCCATTCTCGGCATCGATCAACACCCCATGCCGTTGACTAAACGTCCCCCGTTCACAGTCTTGTCCGGTCAACCGGACCATGTGTCCCTCGAGGGCCAAAGAGCCAAACGCTAAAAGTTCCGCGGTTGGCCAATCAATCGGACGTTTCAGTTGTGCCATTTCCATCCGCGACTGCATTAATCGTTCGAGTTTGCGATTAATGGTAAAAGTGCCGGGGATGCGGCTGATGCCATCGAGTACAGTAACCAATTGTTCCAACGCACAGCCCGTATCGACATCATCACTCAAATTTTCGGTGCCGCCGATAAAGCCTTGCCAAGAACCGGCCAAGGACTGCTCATCCGAAGCAAATTTTTGGCTGCGCGTTGCTTCAAATTCGCGTTCCAGAGCGGCTTTACGAGCATCGACGATCTGTTCGGCTTCTTCCGAAGTAACTTCTTGCAGCTTTAACAAATGCTTGAGATAGCTGTCGCGGATGGTCGGACGATTATCGATGGCCCGATACATCAGAGGCTGCGTGAATCGTGGCTCATCACTTTCATTGTGGCCCAAGCGACGATAACAATACATGTCGATAACGACGTCCCGTTGGAACTGGCGACGAAATTCCATCGCCAAATCGACAACTTGCGCGACGGCTTCGGGATCTTCACCATTGACGTGAAAAATTGGAATTTGCAACATCTTGGCAATATCGCTGGCATAGGTCGTCGACCGCGCATCGGCAGTATCTGTGGTGAATCCAACCTGATTATTGACAATGACGTGCAACGTGCCGCCAATCCGGTAACCGTTGAGTTCGCTCATGTTGAGCGTTTCTTGCACAATACCTTCGCCAATAAACGCAGCATCGCCATGAATCAACACGTTCATACACTGCGTGCGATGTCGATCACCAAATCGATCTTGTTTGGCTCGACAACGTCCCATGGCTACGGCGTTGACGAATTCAAGATGGCTGGGATTGAAACACAACGAAATATGGACCTTCTTACCGGATGAAGTCGTCCAGTCATTGCTATAACCCATGTGGTACATCACGTCCCCACCACCGCGGTTGTTTTCCGGATTGGGGTCATCAAAACTCCAGAAGATATTTTGCGCCCGTTTACCCATGATATTGGCCAGTACGTTCAAACGCCCGCGATGGGCCATACCCAAAACGATTTCGCGGATGCCATGCTCGCCGGACTTTTCCAAGGCCAAATCCAACAAGGGAATCAATGTTTCGGCACCTTCCAACGAAAACGTTTTAGCGCCTAAGTATTTCTTCCGCATGAACTCTTCAAAAATTACCGCATCGGTTAGCTTTGTCAGAATTCGCAATTGAGTCTTGCGATCGAGAGCCATCCGATTCTGTGTTTTTTCCATCCGCGATTGCAGCCAGTTGCGGACATCATAATCATCAATGTGCATGAACTGGGCGCCGATTGAACGACAGTACGTACTGCGCAATTGATTGACGAGTTCTTCCACCGTGCGGACATCGGCACCCTCAATCGA
>JBGSMY010000327.1:0-9888 GCA_041739975.1 Pirellulaceae bacterium | reverse complement strand
TGATTCGTTCGTTGTGACAGTCGCGATTGCCCGCCAAGCACCCGGTTGGCGTGAGAATACTTCAGCCTCATAACGACCCGCGATTTCAGAGTTAGGCTCAGCCCGCACTTCAAATTTCTTTTGATCCGGACCAACAATTTGCAAGGCAACTTGAGCATTGTCGAGGGGCTTAAAGTCGGGATCGCGAACAACAATCGAAATGCGATATCGATCTGGATCGGAAACTACTGGACGGCATTCCACTTCGACAAATCGAGGCACGTCGGCAACTAA
Source organism: Pirellulaceae bacterium (assembly GCA_041739975.1). Taxonomy (GTDB): domain Bacteria; phylum Planctomycetota; class Planctomycetia; order Pirellulales; family Pirellulaceae; genus BJ22. The sequence continues at coordinate 9,615 of JBGSMY010000327.1, read as the reverse complement.
CCAGCGGACGGTCTGTCGCCATGATTTTGCCAAGTCTGATTTATCAGTATTAGTAGCGTCACTTTGCATTTGCCAACGCCACAAGTCACCGATCAAGAGTGCCGCTGTTTTGCCTTTGCCAAACGATTGAGTCACGAGGCCTGGCCACATTTGGGATTCCGCATCGCGCAGTCGACTCAAGACGGTCGCGCCGGGTTTAATTGCTGTCGCTAGATTAAGCGTACGGAATTCCGGCATTTCAGCCAATCGTCGAGATTCCGATTCCTCGGTCGACTCGAGTCGCAACCAGGGTTGCAGCCAACCGTCACGGGTTAAATCTAGTCGATATCGACTGGCTCGAGGCGTGGCGTTGGCATCGAGGTAAATCGGCAACATCTCACCAATTGGGGTTTTGTCATACCCTCCCGCAGCGAATGAATTTGCACCGCCCAACATCAACAGCGCGCCACCTCGCAAACTGACAAATTGCTGGATCAGCGATTTCTGCGCTTCCGTAAAGAAACTGGATTCGACATCGTCGATTACCAATGCATCAAAGGCAAACAGTTCGTCCGATGTCAACGGAAAACCTTGTTTAAGTTGCTCGGCATCTTCGACTCCAACTCGCAACACGACGGCTTCGTCCCGAGCCTCGGCAGCGTCTTCGTCATGGTTCTTGAATCCACGAAACAACGGATTACTTTGCTGTTCCATATAGCCGCGAAACGTGAATTTGGCTTCTTTGTCAGCGACTCGCAAAAGCCCAACAAGTTGCAACTCCGGGTCATCCAACAATGCTCGATTTAAAAACTTAAAATCCCAATTAGGTCGCCCGCCAAAATATAAAACGCGATAGGGCCCACGGCCTCGGTCGACAACTGTCCAACGTTGATTGTTCCACCAAGTTGCCTCGACACCCTCTCGCTGCGTGAGAAAAGCGTCTTCGTCACGCGTGGAAAAGGCAACTAAACGGAAGAAACTGGCACCTCGTTGGAATTCGCTGGTCTGAAAGCGCACCGCAAAGGCCCGGTTGTCTTCAACGCCTTGCACTAATTGCCTTTCCAATTCCTGACCTTGCTCATTGTAGAGTATGGTCGCGATGGTCTCACCGGAAAAACCAGTTGCTTTCAATTGCGCAGAAATGGTAATTGGAGCACTCTCAAAATTTGTTTGTGAACTGCTGATTTGCAGAATCATCAAATCGCGCGGCGGCACCTGACGCCCCACAACCACAGGATACACCGGCGGCAATTGGCCACCGGCGACCGCCTCACGCCATGGCCTCGGATCGTCGGTAGCATTGCCGTCGGTCAATAACACAATTCCTGCCACTGGTCGATTCTGCATTCTCTCAGCGATCTGTGGTACAACTTGATTAAGGTGCGATCCGACGGCTTGGCCTTGATGTGTTTGAAAATCTTGAACCGCGTGCAATTGTTGATCCACTAAATAATTGCGGACTTCGAAGTTAGATTGCAGAGACTGCATCCACTGATTTTGTTCGACCAACCGATGTTTGAGTTGCTGAGCGCGATTGTCGCTCGAATTAGCATCCTGCAGTTGCAAACTGCGACTATCATCAGCCAAAATCGCCACAATGTTGGCTTTTGGGACCGCTCGCTTAAGCTGAGATTGCGGTTCCAACAAACAGATCGCCAAGAGTGCAATTGCCGTCCATTTCGCCAACCCCAAGGCCAAACGCAGCGGTGAATTAAGTCGCGGCGCACACCAGGTATAGCCAACAATCACTGCCAATGCCGAAACAGCGACAATGGTCAGACTGACCGAAATCCATGTCCACGAGCCCCAGGAGTCGGGCAACATCATTGACCACTCCCAATTCGTTCATAGTATCGCCGAACCGCTTCTTCATATTGCCGCGGAACGGGTTGGCGGTCGACCGGCACAATCGCGTCTTTCGCCGTTTTTCGCAACCACTCTTCGGTAACTTGTTGTTGCAAATTCAATAACGGCCCCGCGACGCGCTGTCGGATCACATCCCAATTGGGGTCCGCCGAATGGCGCTGCCAATCTCGACGCAGTTCGCGCGCTTGTTCGCGGATTCTTGCCGCCTCGCCGCGGAGGTCCGGATCGTTAAGCATTTCTTCGACGTCTCGAAGCCGATCGGACCATTCGCGAAAATCTTCGCCGGTAATAGGGTTCATCATACGCAAGTTGTTAGCGCCATAACGTTGTGGATCGCGTTCGCGAGGTCCATCTTGCCGGTCCCCATCACGGAATTCTCCATCTTGAAGGTTACCCGCGCGAAGGTTTCCGGCTCCCCGTTCTCCCTCGCGGCGTTCGCTGTCTCCAGCCTGATTCTGGTCGCGATTGGCTTCGTTTCGATCTGAGCCAGTGGCATCGGCGTCTTCGCTGGCATTACCGGCAGCCCCACGCCCCGGTTGGCCACCCTGCCCCGCCCCTTCCGCTTGGCCACGGCCCGGTTCACGATTCGGTTCACTTGCTTGCTGTGACTCACCTGCTTGCTGCCCTTGACCTGCTTGTTGCCTTTGACCTGCTTGCTGTGACTCACCTTCTCGTTGTCCTTGACCCGCTTGCTGTGACTTACCTGCTTGTTGTGACTCGCCTGCTTGTTGTGACTCGCCTGCTTGCTGTGAGTCGTTCGCTTGCTGGTCGGTTTGACCCGGTCTCGATGGTTGCCCTGCCGCGCGGTCGCCGCCACCTTGTCGGTTTTCGGACTCCGCTCGGCCCGATGGATCATTACGATCAAGTTCATCTTGGAGTTGTCGATTGAGCTCGGCCAAGGTATCGCGAGCCATTTGCAATGATTGAGCTTCATCGCCCAAAACGCTTTCGGCAGCGCGTTCGATACCTTCGCGCAGTTGTTGAATTCCTTCGCCGGCATGCGCTTGTTCTCTCGCCGCATCGTCTTGCCAACCACGTCGCCACGATTCACGTGCCTCGGCCAACGCTCGATCGGGACGAGTCATTTCAGAATTTCGCCAGGCCTCATAAAGTTCATTTGCCAATAGCGGTTCAAACGGCTCGGCTTCCTGAACCGTCTGTTGTAAACGTTCGCGCAACTGTTCGACTTGTTGTTGTTGCTGTTGCAAGCGTTCGGCAACTTGGTCGGTCGGTTTCTCATCACGAAGCGAGGGAGGGTTTGCGCGTTCATTGGCTGAAGACGGCTCGGCAGCCGGCTGCATTTCTTGTTGCAACTGTTGCTGTTGTTGTTCCAGGCTGCGAGCGGCGGATTGCAATTCGCGGACCTGTTCGTCAAATTGACCTGCGGTTCGGTTTTGGAATTCATCGCGCAATTCCTCCAGCTCATTAGCAGCGCGCGTGCCGGCCGCCGCCGCGCGCGACAATTGTTGTTGATCTAGAGCCTCAGTCGCCTGCTGCAATTGATCGCGAGTCTGTTGCAATTGGTCAGATTGTTCGCTGAGGCGTTGTTGATTTTGACCTTGTTCCATGCGATCCAACAATTCCTCGGCGTCGCGCAACATTTCTTCTTGTTGTTCGCGTAATGTTTTCAACTGGCGTTCTAATTCGGCCTGCGCGGCCTGTTCGGATTCCGCATTCAGGGCCGATTCCAATTCCTTGATTCGTTCATTGAGATCCGATTGTCGCTGGGCCAATTCACGCAATCGATTGAGCACCTGCCGATCTTCGCGTTGTTGGGGATCTGACTCCGTCGGATTAGCCAACTGTTGTTGTTGGTATGGGTTTTCGTCCGGTTGTAAGTCAAGTTGTTGTAACTGTTGCATCTGCTGATTTTGGTTGCTGGATTGTTGGCCAGATTGCGACTGTTGTTGTTGCTGCTGCTGTTGGACAACATCAAATTCACGCGCTCTTAATCGCAATAGGGCTTGATAGGTTGCTTGTGCGGCCGACAGAGCCGGTTTTAACGGTCCGGTTTGAAGTTGATCGCCAGCGGATTGCAGCTCGCTAACAACAAGCTGTGCATTGCTTAACGCTTTACCGACAAATTTTTGGGATTGTTCGTCGGTCACCGCTTCTGCCAACGCTTGAATTTGCTCGATGGCAGATGCTTGCGATTCACGAATCGTCTGCACATCCTCAGCAAAAGCTTTCGTTCGTTGGCTACCAGTCTCCCGACGCAGGACATTCCAAAGACTATTAATGATTTGCTTTTGCAATTCCGCGAGTTCTTGTGCCTGTTGTCCGTTTTGCCCACCAGCGCCCGCAGGTTGTCCACCGCCTTGTTGCCCTCCGCCGGGCGGCGGCTGACCTTGGCGGAAAATCTGTTCAAAGGGACGAATCTCGGCAAAATACATATCGCTCCATTGTCGCCGCGACGAACCATCGGGTGCGACATCGTCCGCCCAAAAATAAAACGACACCAATTGATCGGGCTCAGCACCGAGTTCCTCAAGTGCCAATAGATAGGACAACTGATGGGGCTGATTGGCGGGTAAGGATTTGGCCAGCGGCAATTCAATGTCGTCTTGACCTGGCACCGAGATGATTACGCCCGCTTGTTCGACACCATAATCGTCTTTTAGTTCTGCCACTAGTTCGATTTCTTGTAGCGGTGAGGCCTCTGTATCGCGCCCCGGGGCCAACCACTTTATTACGGTAGCGCGGTTTTCTATTTTTTGAATCGAGATGGTGGGGATATCTTTATTGCTGCGGCCCGCTTCATCACGCAAAAGCAGTTGATACCGTTGCGAGTGCGAAACCGGAAAATTGGCCAACCACCTCGTCGGTTGCTCGGGGTCAGGTCGCAGTTCGATTTGAGGAGGTTGTTCTGCGTCAGACGTGGAATTGTTTGCCGCAGTTAGTGGCTTTAGCTCAGCGCTCACAACGGGAATATTTAGGCTTAACTCCAGACTAACCAACGTCCCTTGGACGGCCGAGATTCGTCGTGTATCGGCCAGTTGTTTTTCCGCTAGCCCGGTATACGACGGGTACTTGAGCAACGCGTCGCACCGAACCAACCGCGGCAAGTCAAACACACGAACTTGAAATTCCTCACTTTTCTGACCGGCAAACTCCACCCAATAGGTAAGTGGTTCGGAAACCGAGGCAATTCGAGTCCCGAAAACTGGGTCATCAAGGCTCTTGGGCATGGTCAATGTTTGAAGTTCGCCGGAACTCGGTCGAACATGCAATTGGACTTCGGCTGGTATTTCACGATTGAATCTCGCGAGTACCAACAGTCGATCACCGCGTTCAATTTCTGTATTGCCGGGCTCAACGCTGAATTCCCAAGTGGCGTCGGTGCGGACGATCGGCACAGCTGGAGTCGCCTGACTTTCATAATTCCAAGTTCTCATTGGATCCAAAACACCTAACCAAAATACGGCCGTCAATGCAACGCCTAAAACCAAGGCGCGACCGGTTAATCCCCACCCCGAAATGGATTGGAGCCATTGGTGTTGCAAACTATGAGCATAAGTCTGACGTAGCAATTCTCGTTGTAAAAACGTTCGGTGAATCGACGTGTCAGATAATGGCTCCAAAGCAGTCAATAACTTTGCATCCAAATTTGAGTATTTGGACTCGATGGATCTCGCAACGTGGGTCAAGCCGCTGACGCCTGCACTCCAGCCCCTGACAAACGCAACAATACTGGCTAGCGCCGCCGTACCAAACAGCAAGCCCAACCACATTAAATCCGGAGTGCGATCGGGAATGATAAAGCGTAAAGCTACCAGGACCAAGGCAACTACCAACCAAATCCAAACCAGAACGGTCAACGCATAGCGCCAGCGCAAACGCCGACGTGTTGGTAACAATTGGCCAATCAGCAGATCGTTCATGTTTAGCCTCCAACCGCTTTTGCATTTAACGCGCGTTCGGCCACTCGATTGATTCGCGCGGCCCAGACCGTTTCAAATATCAGCACGACAATTGCCGCCAACAGAAACCATTTCCACAGTTTTTGTTGTTGTTCGGACTCGCGATCAATTTTTGCCTTTGCGGCGATTCGTTGCTGACTTTGCGTCGGGTGATTTCCCATTAAAACGCCCAAAGTCTCCAATTCGCTAAGTTCCAACGTTCGCGACTCACTTTCGCTGCGATCGATGTTTACCGCAAAGTTCCAAGTGCCTTCGGCTCCGATAGCTGAATAGATCCCAGGCTCGTCGGTTGCCGAAAATTGACTTCCACTGGAAAGTAATATTTGCTCTCCTTTAGGAGTGCGAACTTCCGTTGCTTCGGGAAACCATTGGTTAAGATCAATTGAATCATATACGGTAAACCCGCGGGAAAGCGGTGGGGCTTGCAGAGCCCAGTCTACCAATTGATTGACCCAAATGACAAATTTGCTGGACATTGCCAGCTGGCTGTCATCCGGATGCCATCCGAAATTGCAGATAATCAACTGTCCGGGACGATTTCGCCTTGTCGGCCGACTATTGTCCTGCGGATCGTCCTCGGTAATGTTCCGTTCATCGAGGTCAACCCGATGGACCCACATTGCGGGTGTCGCGTCATCGAATCGCGCTAAGACACTTGTGTTTTCATTGAGATTAATCGCTAGAGGCAAGTGTTTCCAAAAGCGGATCGTTGTAAAGTCGTTAAAGGTCGATTGACCAAATATTCGCAAAAGCGGATGGCGAAAATCGAGATCGACCAACAATTTGTATTCATCTCGAGAACGCGACTCGGCGTCGGATTTAAATGTATCCGCTGGTATAATTTCCGACCTCCACGCCGCGGCCTGTTGAAGCGCTGTGGACGTGGTCACGCACCACTGCACCAGTCCGCCATCGCGCAAATATCGGTCGATCGATTCACGATCACTTTCATCGAGGGCATCGCGGACAAACACGGCGAGAGGCTTGGTCGATTCGGCCAGTTGTTTGGTAACTGTCCCAGACGCAACTGCTGTCACCTGAATCTTACGAGCACTCGAGTCGACCAATGCTTGTCGCAGGTAATACATTGCATTTGCCGGATCGTCTAACGGCGCGTCGTCGACGATCCAAACATCAACGGTTTGTGAATCACGCGGAGCAATATAAAAATCATTGTCAAAGGCGTGAGCATCACCCGTCAGACTGAATCGCTGTGATAGCTCAAATTTACCGACACTCAATTCGACGCTTTGGTTAGCCAAAGGTGCCAGTTGCACATCCACAGATTCTGCTGCCTGCGATGTCTCGGTTGCTGGACCATTTACCCAGCGAGCCGAGACACTCACAGGATCCTGTGGATCATAATTTCGCAACCGCAGTCTTGGCAGAACCAATTCATCTTGGCTTTCGTCGGGAAGCAAGATTTGCAATGAAGCATTACTAGGGTTTTTCAGTGACATCGTGTGCAATTGCAATCGTACCGTTTCGGGCCATTCCATTTGCCGCAACGGCTCCAGCTCCACCGATGCCGCCGCGTCACTGATCACCTCGATTTGGAGTTGTGGCTGCAAACCGGCGGCCTGATCCGCACCGTATTCTCGGGCGACCTCTAACCACTCGATCGCTTGGACAATCGCACCGCCCAAATCCGTCCGGCCCCAACTAGGGGACTGTCCACGGAGCGCGGCGATTGCAGCAGCGCGCTTTTCCGTCAATGTTTGTAATTGCTTCGTGTCGTCAAATCCCAAAATCGTTTGAAACTGATCATCAAATCGAAAGATTGCGAAATCATCCCCTGTTTCCAGTTTTTCCAATACCTGTTCGACTTTTTTTAATGCTTCGGGCCACAGCGATTCCCGGCGCATACTTGCACTAGCATCGAGCAGTATTGCCACTCGTTTTTGCGGAATCGATTGATCCCAAAATTCGTTTGACTGCGACAGGAATGGTCGCATAAACGCCACTGTAATTAGTAATAGCGCCAGGATTCGCAGTAACAACAGCAGCCAATGGTTGATGCGGCTGCGTTTGGTAAATCGCGGCGGAACGGGACGCAAAAACATTAACGAACTGAACGCTTGCCGGCCTTGTGGGGTGCGTTGAATCAAATGGAACAAGATGGGCAGGACGGCGCTAAGGGCGGCCAACCCAAACATCCAGAACAGCACGTTCATGTTTGGCTCCCACGGTTAGGGGCCGAAGTTCGCGGCGCCGACGACTTAGTTCGCAAATCCAATCGTCGATTGCCGCGAGTTTGCGAACGTTGAACGATCGACAATAGGACTTCGTCCAGTGGTTTGTCGGTCGTGATAGTCATCAGGTCGACACCCAATTGATCGCAACTGGTCTGAATCGTGGCCGCATGTTCCGCAAACCGGCGGCGGTAATCCACTGCAACTAATTCCGGATCGATATACAATTCACGTTGAGTTTCCAAATCGTGAAAGTACATTGGATCGCGAAAATCAAACGTTGTTTCGCTGGGGTCTAAGATCCGCAAAACCATCATGTCATGGCCCTGGGAACGAAGGTAGCCTAGCCCGCGGCGCCATTGTTCGACATCAGTCAGCAGGTCCGAAATCAGAAAAATCATGCCGCGTTTAGAAACCGCCCGCAGCAATTGTTCGATGGGTGCCGCGACATTTGTCTCTGCAGCCGGCTGCGCTCGTTCCAACGCAGCCATTATCCGCCGCATTTGGCCCGGGCGAAACCGCGCGGGAATTTGTTCGATAATTTCTTGTTGAAACAGGGTCACGCCGACCGCATCACGCTGTGCGTAAAAAAACCAAGTGAATGCCGCCACAAGAGTTTTGGCATAGTCAGATTTACTACATTGTGCTCCTTTACTCGACTGTGTCCCTTTACTTTGCTGTGCTCCTTTGCTTTGCTGTGCCCCTTTGTCCTCCAGTGAATTTGGTGATTGGGAATCGATCGCAGTGCGCGCCCCAATTGCCGGGCCACCATATCCCATCGAACCGCTTAAATCTAACAATAAATGGCAACGGGCATTCGTTTCGTCTTCGTAACGTTTAATGTAATAGCGATCACCGCGCGCCAAGAGCTTCCAATCGAGGTACCGCAAATCATCGCCCGGCGAATAGGGGCGATAGTCGGTAAACTCCACCGAAAAACCGTGATAGGGGCTACGATGCAGCCCCGACATCATGCCTTCGACGATGACTTTGGCCCGCAATTCGAGGTTTTTGATCCGCATAATCGCTGCCGCAGATCGCAGTTCAATGGGCAGACTCGCTTCAGCCTCGGCGGAAACCGAAACGTCGGTCGCCGTACCTTTAGCTGGCGTCGAATTCCAAGGATTCAGTGCTTTCCACCACGATTGGGCCATACAAACTCTGAGTCGGTTAAACAGGACTTGGGATTTGTGCCAGTAAATGATCGATGATTGCCGTCAGGCTAATGCCCTCAGCCTCAGCGCGGTAGTTCGGCAAGATCCGATGCCGAAGAGTGGGTTGTGCTAGGCTGCGCAGGTCTTCGACATTGACATGAGCCCGACCTGCAAACAGCGCTCGGGCCTTAGCTCCGAGAACCAGATTCTGTGCGCCGCGCAGCCCGGCGCCCCAGTTGACATATTGATTGATAAACTCGCTGGCCCCCGGTCGATTGGGCCGACTGGCGTCGGCTATTTGCACAGCATAACGGACCAATGCTTCGGCAATCGGTACTTGCCGCACCGTGCGGTGGAATCTGCGGACATCGTCTGCTTTAAATATGGTGTTGAGTTTGGGTGCCGCATTCGAGGTTGTTTGTTGTACGACTTTGACTTCGTCATCTTGGGGCAAGTAATCAATGATTACGTTAAACATGAACCGATCGAGTTGCGCCTCGGGCA
>JBGSMY010000079.1:0-21689 GCA_041739975.1 Pirellulaceae bacterium | reverse complement strand
GCTGAGGCCTGCCAGGGAGACGGATGCGGGGATGCCTCGGCCTTCGATCAGTCATTTCGTCAATTGCTGATTGAGCTATTCCCCGACAGCAAATTGGAAGTATTGCCCGCGGAACATCCCATTTGGAATGCGAACTATCCTCTCAAGCCCAACCCTGATTGGCCGGTGCTGGGCTTGCAAGCGTGTTGCCGGACAAGCGTCGTTTATTGCCAACGAAATTTAAGCTGCTATTGGGAGCTCGATCGCCCTAGCTTCAAACCTAAAATACCGGAGACTATTGCCGCTGATGTCACGTTCTGCCGACAATTCGGAATCAATGTCGCAGCATATGCCACGGGTCGCGAGTTACTCGAAAAGCTGGATCGGCCCAAGATATCCGAAAAAGATTTCGTAGCACTCGAAGGTCGAATGTTAATTTTGCCCAAATTAGACCATAGTGGTGGCTCGGACGAAGCCCCTAATGCTTGGCGAAATCTACAGACGGAACTACAAAGACAAACTGACTTGCGATTGATGACCGAAAAACGAATTGTGGGCGCACAATCAGGTCAACTGGACGATTTTCCATTTTTGTTTCTTCACGGACGCAATCGCTTCCAATGGAGCAGCGAAGAACGCGCGGTGATCAGGCAACATCTCAAAACGGACGGTTTCCTATTTGCCGATTCGATTTGCGCGTCCAAAGATTTTGCCGACTCTTTTCGTCGAGAGATGTTGGCGGTATGGCCCGAAGGAAAATGGGTCAATATCCCGTCCAATCACCCGATGTGGACAGCGAGGTTTGGGTCAGACCTGCAACAAGTTTCGATGCGGATCCCCGATGCATCTGCCCCGCGCGGATTTCGAGAACCAACCGGCCCCCCGTTAATGGAGGGATTTGAGATCGACGGTCGAGTGGCCGCCTTGCTGTCGCCCTATGATCTCAGTTGCGCGCTGGAAAATGCTACGGGCAACCAATGCCATGGTTACACACGGCGCGACGCGATGCGGATCGGCATCAATGTTGTCCTTTACCACTTACTGAGAGACGAGGAATAAAGTGGCCAAAACACTCCCCTCATTGATCCATTCGCCTCAATCGTCGTCCCTTCTTTTAAATGTCCATCTAACAATCGGATTGGCTTTTGGGATCGTTGTGTCGTCAACCGTGTCGGGTATGCAAGAACTCACCGCAACGCCGCCACAAGACGTCGTCAAACTGGAAGTCGCCGGTTTGGAGAACTTGGTCCGAATAACACCTGAGCTTTACAGCGGTGCCGACCCTCATTCGGACACCGCTTTTGAGCAATTAGCTAAACTAGGTGTTCGCACGATCGTTTCGGTAGACGGCGCGGTACCGGATGTTGAGGTAGCAAAAAAGCATGGGATTCGTTACGTCCACATTCCGATCGGGTATGGCGGAATTACGACCGAGCAACAAATGTATTTGATAAAAACGGCCCGCGAAATTCCCGGACCAATCTACATTCATTGCCATCACGGCAAACATCGCGGCCCGGCCGCGGCAGCTATCGCGTGGCGAGGCAAGAACCCTAGCTGTACGGCCGAAACGGCCACGCAATACTTGAAACTTGCCGGTACCGATCCCAAATATGAAGGACTCTACTCCGCAGTTCGGGAATTCCAATTTCCGCCAAACTTTGCCACCGCAGGCTTGCAGTTTTCATTTCCGGAAAAAATACAAGCAACGGGTGTCACCGACTCGATGATCCATATCGATCACGCTTTTGACAACCTCAAGGCGTTTCGCGAATCCAAATGGACCGAGCTGGCGAATCATCCCGATCTGAGCCCTACTCATGAAGCGTTGCAATTACTGGAAGCATTTCAAGAAATGGCCCGATTGAAAGAAGTTGCCGACCAACCAGACGACTACCGACAATTTCTGGAGGCCAGTTTAAAAGCATCACGGGAATTAGATCAGGCGTTGAGAACTCCCGACCGCAGCGAGACAGCTATGAAACTCATCGAAGATTCATTCCAATCCATCAAAACCAACTGTACCGCTTGCCATAAAGGGTATCGCGATTAATAGCTACCGAGACATTGTAATCGCGACCGCGATCGACGGCGGATAAATAGGCACCTTGGCGCCGTCTTGCGAACTCTAGAGAAATATTCTGTAATGTGGCTACAAGCTTCCAGCTTGTAGGTGTAAGCTTGTGGCTACAAGCTTTCAGCTTGTCAGCATGAAAAAAATAAAAACGGTAAAAAATACTCGTGTGACAAGCTGGAAGCTTGTCACCACGTGGCTACAAGCTTCCAGCTTGTAGCTCCAAGCTTGTGGCCACAAGCTTCCAGCTTGTCAGTTTGAAAAAATAAAAACAGTAAAAATTACCCGAGTGACAAGCTGGAAGCTTGTCACCACGTGGCTACGAGCTTCCAGCTTGTAGCTCCAAGCTTCCAGCTTGCTCAAAAAAAAACCGGCAATACACATTTTCCTTTAACATTACTTTTAACAATCACCGAACCAAGCCCGAATGTCAAAACAACGACAACCTTTGTCAGTCGCCGCGATTCAATTGAATTGCACGGCGGACTTGCAACAAAATTTAGACCGAACTATCGAACAAATTCGTGATGCCCATCGCCGTGGCGCGAAATTGATTTGTTTGCAAGAACTATTTAACAGTCTTTATTTTTGCCAAAGTGAAGACCACCAGTTCTTTGGGATCGCAGAATCGATTCCAGGACCGACAACCGAGCGCCTGAGTCAAATCGCCAAAGAACTAAAAGTCGTAATCGTCGCGGGTTTGTTCGAGCGTCGAGCGCCGGGCCTTTATCACAATTCCGCCGTGATTTTAGACCAAGATGGCAGCATGTCAGGTATGTATCGAAAAATGCATATCCCTGACGATCCATTTTACTATGAAAAGTTTTATTTCACGCCTGGCGATTTAGGCTTTAAAGCAATCGCAACTTCAATAGGCAAAGTCGGAATCTTGATTTGTTGGGATCAGTGGTTTCCGGAGGCCGCGCGATTGACTGCCCTGCAAGGCGCCGAATTCCTGGTATACCCGACAGCAATCGGTTGGTTGGCAGAAGACAAACCGGTTTACGGAGCGGCCCAGCGTAATGCTTGGCAAACCATGATGCGCTCACATGCGATTGCCAATGGTCTGTTTGTGATTGCGCCCAATCGCTGTGGCGTCGAATCCAATATCGAGTTCTGGGGCTCGTCATTCGTAAGTGATCCGTATGGAAATTTCATCGCTACCGCAGGCGAGAAACCGGAAACCTTAGTGGTCGAATGCAATTTAGAATTACTCGATGTGGCTCGGACCCATTGGCCATTTCTCCGCGATCGCCGCATTGATGCATATCAGCCGCTCACGCAACGATTTATCGACTGACCGAAATAGCTATAAGTTAAGGACTTTTTGCCGATCATCTCATTGTTAGGATCAAGCCAAAAAAATGAGTCAGCCGCCAGTTTACCGTTCTGAGTCGCAAAATTCTGTCAATGAATCGAAATCGATTCCGTCGCGAGCTACGATGCCAGCCGAATGGTTACCGCATGCGGCAACTTGGTTGAGCTGGCCAAGAAACCAGGATACTTGGCCGCACAATTTGCCAGATGTCCGCCACGAGTTTGTTGAACTTGTTCGCGCCATCGCCGCTGGCGAACCAGCACGCGTCATGGCAGGACCTGGCCCCGATTGGGATTCGGCAGACTCAGCGCTTCGCGGCATCGACAACGTCGAAATTATCCCGATCCAAACCAACGATGCTTGGGCTCGAGATTATGCTCCCACATTTTTAGTCACGGATGATGGTGCGGAACTCGTCGCGGTTGATTGGCACTATAACGCCTGGGGCGGCAAGTACCCACCGTATGATGATGATCAACGCGTCGCAGGAAAGATTGCCGCGTGGTTGAAATGTCAGCACCTGCCGGTCGATTTGTGCTTAGAGGGCGGAGCACTGGAAATTGATGAGCAGAATATTTTGCTGTGCACTCGCACTTGTGCATTTGACCCCCACCGCAATCCAGGGCGAACCGAGGTCGAAATCGAAGTTCAAATGAAACAGGCTTTGCAGTTAGAACACATTGTCTGGTTGCATGGCGATGCGTTGATTGGCGACGACACTGACGGACATATCGATCAACTTGCCCGATTTACTCCGAACGGTACGATCTTGTATGCGTGGACGGACGACCAAGCCGACGCTCAACAAATTGGCTTGGCTCGAAACCTGCACGACTTGCAAAGTGGCTTGGCGACCTTGGGTGATCGTCGATCGCTAATTCCACTGCCGATTCCCGATCCAGTTTTTTTTCGCAATGTACAAATCCCGGCCTGTTATTGTAATTTTTACATTACTAATTCACATGTTTTGGTACCTGCCTTCGGTGCGTCTCAAGACGACCAAGCGCGGGCGATTATCGCCGAACAATTCCCGCGTCATGAAGTTGTGTCGCTGCCATCCACAAATTTGACAGTTGGACTGGGGTCGTTTCATTGCCTTACCCAACAACAACCACAACTATCAACCCGCCGTTAAACGCGAGCGATACCTGAACCTAATTCCATTGTTTGATGAGGAGAAATTCTTGTGATTCAGTTTCCTGGAGACCAATTGGTCGGTGGCCACTGGTTGCAAGCCCATGGCGATTCGTTTGAATCGACCAATCCCGCTGACAACGAACTTATCTGGTCGGGCCGCGCCGCAACCACCAGCGACGTCGACGCGGCTTATGCTGCCGCACGGCAGGCCTTTGCTACTTGGCAACACCTGCCGCTTGAGCAACGTGAATTGTATTGCCGTAAATTCGCTGATTACATTCGCGCAAACGGTGACACATTGCAACTTTTGATCTCACAAGAAACCGGGAAACCGTTGTGGGAATCGAAAACGGAAGTCGCCACGGTTATTGGCAAAATTGAACTGTCGATCGATGCCCTCCGCGCGCGTCGGCGCACGCAGTCGTTTGAAATGTCGGGATTTCAGGCGGTAACTCGTTATAAACCGCATGGCGTGCTGTGTGTCTTAGGACCTTACAATTTCCCAGCCCATTTACCTAACGCTCATATTGTGCCAGCGCTGCTGGCCGGGAACACCGTTGTCTTTAAACCGAGTGAGCTAACCCCGGCGGTTGGCACGTGGCTAGCCCAAGCTTGGCAAGCCGCCGGTCTGCCGGCTGGCGTTATTAACTTGATCAATGGTGGTAGAGATACGGGACAAGCGGCGGCGAACCATCCGCAACTGGATGGCCTGCTGTTTACCGGTAGCAGTCAAGGTGGACGCGCTTTGCATCGTGCCTTTGCAGATGCACCGCATAAAATATTGGCACTCGAAATGGGCGGCAATAACGCGCTGGTAGTAGATCGGGTCACCGCAATTGATGCGGCCGTGTATCAAATCTTACTGTCAGGCTTTTCCACCGCTGGCCAACGATGCACGTGTGCCCGACGGTTAATTGTGGTTGAAAACGAACAAACTCAAACATTATTGCAAACACTGCAACAGAAACTAAGACAATTGAGGTATGGCTACTACACGGACCAAACCGAACCGTTTTACGGGACCGTGATTTCTCGGCAAGCGGGTCAACATATTCTTCAGTCTTTTCAAAACGCGGTCGACGCAGGCGCACGCGTTTGGTGCCCTGTAACATCACAACGTCAAAACCCCGCACTATTATCGCCGGGATTGATCGAGTGGATTGATCCCACGGTTGCCGCTGACGAAGAAGTCTTTGGTCCAATGTTGTCCATATTTTGCGTTCCCGATCTGACTGCGGCAATCGATTTGGCCAATCGTTCTCAATATGGATTATCGGCCGGACTGCTGAGCGATTCACAAGAGGCCTATGATCAATTCATCAGCACCATTCGCGCGGGCATTGTCAACTGGAATCGTCAAACAACGGGAGCCAGTGGCAAATTGCCTTTTGGCGGGTGCGGAATGAGTGGCAATCACCGTCCGGCCGGCTACTTTTCAGCAGACTACTGCTCCTATCCCATTGCTTCGTTGGAGTCGGCCCAGTTAGCGATGCCAGATAAACTGGAGGTCGGAGTTCAGTGGTAGACAAACGCCCCGAACACGAAGCGCAACCGCCGTTACAGCCGCTACCCATGACGAGTTGTTCGGGCTGCGCACTCTACTGTGATGATGTACTGTTTGAAATTGACCCGACGCACAATCCAAGGTTGATTACAGATTGCCAACGCGGCCAAAATTGGGCCATTGCCCAACAACGCCGAATGCGAACTGCTCACATTCAGGGCCGAGCAGCAAGTGGTGAATCGGCACTTGCACATGGTTTATCTTTGATGCGACGATCGAGTCATCCGCAATTGATCGGACTAAATCACTTGACACTTGCCGATCAACAGTTGGCGATCAATTGGATTCAACAATGGCGAGGTTCCGTCGACATTGATGTTCAACAAATTCAAAGTAGTCATCAACTCGCGCTATCGATCGTCGGGCGCGTGACGGCCACCATCGGTCAAATCGCCGACAATGCCGACTTGGTGGTAGTATGGGGTGAATATAACGAGGCGAAGATTCCCCGCCTGAAACAGCGACTCGACATGCCCTCAAAAACTTGGTGGCATTTTGATTTGCCGGCAACCGATGCGGCCGACCTAATTCAATGGTGGCGAATTGTTGTAAAACAGTGGAAGAAAACGGGAGTCCCCGATCCGCTAGAGCTGAAATCTCAACGGGTCCTAGAATTTGGAAAATCTTGGGGTGGTCAACTGCCGATCGTTTGGCTGACAACGCTTCACCAGATCGTCTCGTCTGGCTATGTGGCTTGGCTCTACGACCTCGATGAGCAGCAAACTTCCTCTGCCGCCACAGTCGCGTTTTATCGATGGGTCCGTGAACTCAACGACCTAACGCGTGCCGTTTGTTTGCCCTTGTCCGCGAATCACAATTCTTTGGGCGCAGAAAATGTACTCGCCTGGACGACCGGTTTTTCCCGGAGCCTAAATTTCAATATTGAACCGCGTAGTGGTCAGACTTTTTCAGCGCGGCGGCAACTTGAATCGGGCGACATCGACTTATTGATCGCCGTAGTTGGCGAAGCGAAAGATTGCTATTGGCCGACAACGGGGCGCCATCCCGAAAGTTCGATTCCGGTAATTTTATTGCACGCCTGTGATCATGACGCGGCCCGCCAAGTGGAATTGGCAATTCCGATTCCACAACTCGGTTGGGATGTAAGCGGCGACGTTTGTCGTCTCGACGAATGGGTCGTGTATCGGCCGGCCTGGAAGGCAAATGAGTTCTTTTGGCCGAAACATATCTTTGCAGGACTGAGTGGACAACCGGATTGGGAATCGCGTTTAAACTCCGTTTAGATAGGCAGAAAAGGAATGTGTTTGCCATTGGAAGCCGTTAACTTGAGCCGGCTTCGCCAAATGCAGTGGATCGCTTCGATATAGAACGCCGGCCTGCGACTTAGAAATAAAGAAATCGGCTCATTGTTCAAACCGACTTTACAGTTAAAATAGTGCGGTCACGCGGCGGCTTGGCTGCTGCACCGAGACCAAATATGGTAATTGATCTCTTTTTATTGCGAGTAATTATCTATGGGCGCAGATCTGCCCAATAAAATGCCCGCGTTGCGAAAACTTGAAGATGCACCGGGGCTGACGTATTGCCCAGAAATTGACACACCCAAAACGATAGGTCCGCGTCAAGTATTGGTAAAAGTCACCCATGCGGGAGTCTGTGGAACCGACCGTCATATCTTTGAATGGGACGCCTGGAGCCGCAGTCGAGTCAAAATTGGGATCACAACCGGCCATGAGTTTTGTGGTCGAGTCGTCGCAGTTGGATCTGCGGTTGATCGTGTGCAAATTGGACAGCGGGTTAGCGCCGAAGGTCATATCGCTTGCGGCGTCTGCGAAATGTGCCGCACGGGCAATGCGCATATTTGCCAAAAAGTCGAAATTTTGGGCATCGATTGCAACGGCTGTTTTGCCAGTTATGTCACCGTTCCGGAAGAAAACATTTGGCCCGTCCATGAAAAAATCCGCGATGAAGTGGCTGCCGTTTTTGACCCATTAGGCAACGCCGTCCATACGGTCATGACCGCTGGAGTAAGTGGAAAAACGGTTTTGATTACAGGTGTTGGAATCATTGGTTTAATGGCTGTGACCGTCGCCAAAGCCGCCGGAGCAAGTCGCATACTGGTGACTGATGTCGATCAAAAACGTTTGCAAGTTGCTCGGGAATTGGGTGCCGACGAGGCCTTTGCAGCGACCCAGCCATGGGTTGATGAAGTAAAAGCCGCAACAGGCGGTTACGGCGCACATGTACTGCTGGAAATGAGCGGCAATAAATTTGCACTGCGCGATGGTTTTGCTGCGCTGCGCAGCGGTGGTACCGCGGCTCTACTTGGAATTCCAGCCGATGAAGTCGCTATTGATTGGGCCAACGCCGTTATTTTCAAAGGGGCAACCATACACGGTATCAATGGCCGTCGCATGTACGAAACTTGGTATCAAATGGAGAACCTGATTCTGTCGGGTCGCCTACAACTGGATCCAATCATCACCCACGTCATTGAAATGCATCAATATGCGGATGCCTTTCGCATGATGCAAACCGGTGAAGCAATCAAGGTGGTTATGCGAATCCCTTAATTGGCCGCGTTGTTCGCCTTTATCAGTTGAGCTGAAATTGTCCGGCTCGTTCAATGACTTTGCCAGTCTCTTTGCAGGTCCGCCGTTCGATTGGTCCGTTCCAAAAATCGTCCATGATCCGGTGTAAGTCGCGATCAATATGTTCGAGTTGAAACTCAGCTTGATAAACTAAATGAATGTCCTCGGGGCAATACCACCGCAATTGGTCTTTTTGCCCCTGCGGCCGCGGAAACTCAACGATCAAACCGATTGTGTCGTCCGGTCGTTGAGGGCGGTGGGGCACCATTCGCGGGCAAAGCCACATTTCGCCTTCTCGGATAACCACATCGTGTGCCGGTGAGCCGTCTAAAGGACGAACGCGAACTGCAATATCGCCTTTCAATTGATAAAACAGCTCCTCGGTCGGGTTAACATGGTAGTCATTTCGCGTGTTGGGACCCACGGAAACGAAGATAATGACGTCGTCGGCTTCCTTATAGAACTGTTTGTTCATTACCGGCGGACGAAATTCCGTGCGATGCTCTTCGATCCATTTTAATAAATTAAATGGCTTATTAATTGACATTCCTAGGCCCTTTCGCTGCAAATTAAGTGAACACAAATGCCATTAAATCGGGCAAAAGGGGCTCTGACAAGCACACTTCCCAAACTGCCTAGGTCGCAAACTGGATAAAATCAACATTTTTTAGCTATGATTCCTAGACACCCCAAATTGCTTATGTTACAAAATTTAGGTCTCTTTGGGCCGGCTCCGGTGCTAGCGGTTACTGTCGCAGCCGGGTTGCCGCTGGGACTTCAGGATAAGAAAAGCGGGTTGGTCCAAGGGTACATGTTGTTTCAATTGTTTAATGGTTCCATTAGTACCAAGAGGTAGGGAAATGAGCAAAGCTCGCGTTAGTTTCGTATGTTTGGCTGCAGCGATGATGTTGGTAGCCGGTTCGGCCGAAGTTTTTGGCAACGGATCTTGGGGTGGTCGAGTTGGTGGCGGTCGCGGTTGCGGCAGCAATGGCGGTGGCTTGTTCGCTAATCGCGGTTGTGGCAGCAATGGTGGCGGATTATTCGCTGACCGTGGTTGTGGAAACCGTGGCGGTTTGTTGGCAAATCGCGATTGTGGTAGCCGTGGTGGATTGTTGTCCGGCTTGCGTAGCCGTGGCGGGTCATGTGGCACCAACGTTTGCAACGATGGTTGCAACACTTGTGCACAACCATGTGCAACTCCTTGTGCACAACCATGTGCACAACCTTGCGCAACTCCATGTGCAACTCCTTGTGCACAACCTTGTGCAACTCCATGCGTACAACCATGTGCACAACCTTGTGCAACTCCATGTGCATCTGATTGTGGTTGCACATCGAGCTGTGGTAACTCTTGTGGAAATTCGTGCAACACTTGCTGTGACGACGGTTGTGGTCGCGATCGTTGCCGCACTGGTTTGGTAAAACGTTTGGTTTCGCGCCGCGGTAATGACTGCTGTGCATCAACTTGCTGCAACTAATTGCTCGTTGAAATTAAAAGACAAAGGTACCTGTAGGAAAATTGCACCCGTTCCAAATGTGGTTTGGCAATTGATGCGTTTGGATTGATTTCCAGCTTAGAGTTCTGCAGGATACCTTTTCATTTGCAATTATAAAGCGTGTGTCGCATTGGCGATAACACGCTTTTTTTTTGCTAGCCGTCAAACTTTAGTTCCTGCCAGTTTGATGGATAGAAACCTCACACGGCGCCGCCGGTATTCTACCGGCGGCCACCGCAACCGCCCTTGGAACACCGGCGGCTTCCGCAACCGCCGGTAGAATACCGGCGGCCACGACCGCCGCTCCGCGCAACCCGTATAAAACTCAAAGTCACCGGTCGCCACAACAACTTTGCCGTTTCCGTCGACTTTTCACTTGAACATGCACTTCGTTGCGGGAATAAGTATGTCGGCAGATCAACATTACGCGTGCAGGAGTTGCTTGTTTGTGAACACTGTAAACCAATGGCTTAACCAAGTCTGCCAAGAGCGCCGTTTTGATTGCCGGTTCCAACCCATCATCGTCGCCGACCATCCGGCAAAACTATTTGGATTTGAATGTTTAACGCGTGTCGCCAATCCACAGCGATCGGGTTTAAGCGTTTTTGACCTGATGCGTCTGGCCGAAGATCGCTCGCTGAAACAAGAATTGCATCGGGCCGTTTTGGACTGTTGTTTGGATGGACTGGCCCAAGTGCCGATGGCCACTCACTTATTCGTGAATATCTGCCCCGATCTATTTCTGGCTAATGTGGACGCTTGGGATGAACTGGATGCGAAATTGTCAAAACATTCGATCGCGGCCGAACGGTTGGTGTTCGAGATGGTAGAAACCGACCGCGCTCCAGATCGGGCTAATTTATTCCAATTTGCGGTACAGTGCCGATTCCGCAATATCCGCATCGCAGTCGATGATTTGGGATCGCAACCCAATCCCTTTGCAGTACTCAACGATATCCAACCGGAATTCATTAAGTTGGAAATGGAGTTAGTTACCGGTTGTCACGAACAGAGTTATCGAGCAAAGATCGTAAAATCAATCTTAAATCTGGCACGTGAACTTGGCGCCATTTCAATCGTCGAAGGAATTGAAACCGCAGCTGATTGGGATTGGATTTGTCGACAACGAGCCGACTTGGCTCAAGGTTATTACCTGGGGCGTCCCCATTCCTCACCGACTTGGCACAATCCCATCGCACCCCAAGAGCTCACGCCCCTAACATTTTGAGGCGCCCCAAAAATTTTGAGGCGCAGACAGTAGCTCGATTGCCCATAGTAGCTCGATTGTCTGCCCTCAAACGCATCCGCGCGACACACAATACTTCCACAAAAAACCGTCAACCTCAGTCGCGGAAAAACCAACTTCGCCTATTTAACTGATAATAGCAGCCGCTGAAAACAAACATTAAAACCGCAAAATTGGTTCGCGCCAGCCGCCAACCAAATTCGCCTCAATCACGGCCCCGCCAAACAACCGCGTCGAAATCAGACACTCAGTTAACCGTGTTTCAGCGAAACACCATGTAGCAACAGAACTGCGCCCAGAAAAAACACAGGCCAGCACAACCAGTTGGGCGGAGCAATCGTCTTGGGAGCCCAGTTCAGCTGAGGTGCAGCTTGGTTGTAATTGGAATAACTGGCCACTTGATAGGGCGAATTGTACCCTTGATTGGCCCCGAATCCGTAGTTGCCGGACTGGCCATAGGTCGCCGATTGGTAAGCGACGGCGGGATCCTCAATCCGTTCCATCCAAAAACGAGTGGCCGACGGACTAAGCTGATACGATTCCACCAAGTTCAGCTTAATACCTAGGAAAATCAGTAGAATACCGAGTGTCATTACCGAGGTTCGACTCATACCACGCAAATCCTGTCAAATTCTGTGATCCTTTAATCGTCAACGCGATGACAGGTTGGCACCAGAAAATCCTTTTTCACTCCAACGCTTCGATCAAGTTTCTCTTCGGTTCACCACCCCTTTTTTGCTGAATCGATCTTAGAAGCGTCGGATTGTAGCGATCACAGCAACCAAGTTGTCTTGCTGAAAAACCCCTTTGCCAACTAGACTGGGACGCCAAGCAATACGGGATTGGGCCTGCCATGGTTTTTGGATAAAAATGGTCGCGACCAGTCGGACGCGAGATTGTCCGGCGCTGTAAAAATACCGGCCGTTACCAAATCCTGGCCCCCTGCGCCCCGAATCGCATTTTCATAAATATTTGAAAAATCGGTTTCATTAAGCCTAAATGGGATCGAACAATTTATCGATTTTTTGAATGGCAATTGCTAGGCGTGCGTTCGCGAACATGTTTTCATTGATCAATCGGACGTATTGTTATTCGTTTTGGCCAGCATTTCAATTATTTCCCTGTTAATTCGGATTGTTATAATTCTCATGAACTCACATGCAAATGCCAACGACGCCCCACAGCCACCATCTGCCAATGAGCCTGTCATGACCTCTCAACCGCTGCCCCCTGCCCCGGAACGTAGCCAGATTTGGACCCGCAGTTTTCAATGTTTACTGTGGACCAATTGGTTGACCGCAATTAACGATAACGTCTTTCGCTGGTTTGTCATTGGAGTGGGCAAAGGGTTTTATGAACCCAAAGATCACCCTTACGTGTTGCTGATGGGAACGGCACTGTTTGTCTTGCCTTATTTAGTGTTAGCCGTCCCGGCAGGTTGGCTGGCCGATCGATTCAGTAAACGCGACGTGGTGGTAGCCTGCAAATTTGCGGAAATCGTAATCATGAGTCTAGCAATTGGAGCTTTGGCCCTGCAAAGCTTTAACCTATTGCTGATCGCCGTGTTTTTTATGGGCGCGCAAAGCGCTTTGTTTGCGCCGGCAAAAGTAGGCAAGATTCCCGAACTGTTATCGGAAAAAGAGATTTCCAACGGCAACGGCCTATTTAACCTAGCCACGTTGTCGGCCATTGTGATCGGGATGGCAGTGGGGAATTTGTTGTCCGATGTGACTGCCGATGCAGCGGGACGCCCGGGTGTCGAAAAACTATGGCTCTCGGCCAGCGTGCTGGTCGGCATCGCTTTTATTGGCACACTGATCAGCTTACCGATCAAGCGACTTGCCGCTGCCCGCCCTGGATTAGCGTTTCCCTGGAATGTTGCAGGCAGTACTTTTCGCGATCTGCGGGAACTTGTACGCAATGGCCCGCTATTTCGCGTCGCAATGGGTGTCGCCTTTTTTTGGGGCTTTGCTTCCGTGGCCCAAATCAATATCGATGCGTTTGCCGATGAAAGTGGACTTTTGCGCCATTCCGAAAAAACGCCTCTATTGATTTCCGTTGTCTTGGGGATCGGCTTTGGCAGCGTGTTGGCGGGATTAGCTTCGCGGGGCAAGATCGAATTGGGCCTAGTCCCCTGGGGGACGATAGGCATGATTGTTTTTTCACTAGCACTATTTTTCGCGCCAGAACATTTTTTAATCGAGGGGCTCGGCGGGCCTGGCAAGATTGCAATGGCTTGTTTGATGTTATCGCTACTGGGGATTTGTTGCGGGTTTTTCGATGTGCCGATGGCGTCTTATTTGCAACATTACAGTCCCACGGCAACGCGCGGCACGATCCTGGCCGCCACTAATTTCATGCTGTTCGGGCTAGTGATGGTCACCAGCGTTATCTACTCCAATGTCCTGAGAGTACCCGTTCGGGCGGGCTCTATCGATCGCTTACCACCGATTTATCGTGAAGCGGAGAGTGTCGGTAAACAGCCGATGCTGACCGATAAAATCGAGCAGGTACGCAGTGCAATGGCCAGTAGTGACGATGTTGAGGGAACAATAGTTGAGGCTGTGTCCACGGCCGATCCTCAAATCAATCGGGCTTTACTTTCGCATTTGCTATTTGACTATTACCAACAACAAATGGCCAAACCGATCGAAAACGGTCTAGCCAACAAAGTCGATTTAGTTGCCGCGTTTGGTAACCGATTGCCCGAAAGTTTTTTGCGGCAGATTACAGTTGTCAACCGCGCCGTAGGCAAACAACCTTGGACATCGAGTCGCGGTGTCTTCTTGGTGATGGGACTGGCCACTCTGCCAGTACTGTTTATCGGCATATGGCGGCTCAGCCGAAACATGATTCGGGTCGCTTTATGGTGGGTGCTGAAAGCCTTTTATCGATTAAAGATCACTGGGTTGGATCACATTCCCGACAAGGGCCCGGCATTGCTGATTGCCAATCATTCAAGTTGGTTAGATGGTGCATTGCTGTTGTTGATGTCACATCGCCCGGTAAGGGCCATTGCCTGGGCCGGAAATTTTAATTCAAAATGGGGCAAGGCCTTTGCCGACTACGCGGGAATTGTTCTAATTTCCGGTGGTCCCAAATCGATTGTCCAGGGCTTAAAGACTGCACGGCAAGCGTTGGAAAATGGCGATGTCGTTTGTCTATTCCCCGAAGGTGGTTTGTCCCGCAATTCACAAATCCTCGGATTCAAACCAGGCATTCTAAAAATTATGGAGGGGACTTCGGCACCCATAATCCCGGTATATATTGATGAAATGTGGGGAAGTATTTTTAGCTATTCCGAAGGCAAGGCCTTTCGCAAATGGCCCAATTCCATCCGCCGTGCGATTTCCGTCCATGTGGGTCAACCTTTGCCCAACACTGTAAACTTACACACCATGCGGCAATCACTAATGAACCTAGGAGCTGAAGCCGTGAATCAACGTGCCGGGCGATTCATCTCGCCAGTAGAACTGTTCGTTTCCAAATGCAAACGCCGGTTGTTCAAACACAAATTGGGCGATTCAACCGGCCAAAAACTCAGCGGCGGAATGTTATTGATGCGCACGTTGATTTTGCAGCGTTTACTGCGTCGCCACGTATTGAAGAAAAACGAAGCCAATGTTGGTGTCTTGATTCCCCCCAGTTTGGGCGGCGTTATCGTCAACATGGCTTTGTCGCTCGATCGCCGCGTAGCCATCAATCTCAATTATTCGGTATCCAATGAAATCATGACCCATTGCGTCAAGACGGCTGGTATTCAGCATGTATTGACCACCCTAAAAGTCCTCGAGAAGTTTACTTTTGATTTCCCCGCCGAAGTGGTTCTGCTGGATGACCTAAGGGATAAAGTGACGCTGTGGGACAAAATAACCTGCGCACTGTTGGCGTTTCTATGCCCACGCTGGTTGTTGGGACTACTGAATGGTTCATTGCGATTTGCTCCGGATGATTTACTTACGGTGATCTTTACTTCCGGGTCGACGGGAATGCCCAAAGGCGTGATGTTGAGCCATCGTAATGTGGCGTCGAACGTGCAAGCGATTGAGCAAGTCATCAACCTCAACTCCCACGATGTGATCGTGGGAATCTTGCCTCTGTTCCATTCGTTTGGATATACCGTGTCGATGTGGGGTGCGATGGGACTCAATGTGGCCGGGGCATATCATTTTAGCCCGCTCGATGCGCGGCAGATCGGAAAACTGGTTCAGGAATTCGGCGGCACTATTTTCTTAGCCACGCCAACATTTTTGCGTTCTTATATCAAACGCTGTACGCCAGAAGAGTTCAAGTCACTGCAGGTCGTGGTCTTGGGCGCCGAACGCATGCCCGTGGAGCTTGCCGATGAGTTTGAGAAAAAGTATGGGATTCGACCGATCGAAGGCTATGGCACCACCGAGCTTTCACCATTGGTTTCCGTAAACATCCCACCGAGCCGTCGATTGACCGAGTTCCAGACCACCTGTAAAGAAGGCACCGTGGGTCGCCCTATTCCAAACGTCGTCGCCAAAACAACCCATTTGGACTCCGGCGCAATTCTAGGAGCCAACGAACCAGGGATGCTGTGGATCAAAGGCCCCAATGTGATGCTGGGATACTTGCATCAAGAAGAACTAACCAAACAATCGATTGTCGACGGATGGTACAAGACCGGCGATGTGGCGATCGTCGACGACGAAGGCTTTATCAAGATCACGGGACGCATGAGCCGGTTTTCTAAAATTGGCGGCGAAATGGTCCCGCACATTACCGTCGAGGAAGGCCTTTGTTCACAAATCACCAACTCGACCGAAGAAATCAATTTGGCCGTGACCGCAGTGCCAGATGATCGCAAAGGGGAACGATTGATTGTTCTGTATACCACGATGGACAAAACTCCGGCCGAACTGTGCGCCGGTTTGTCAGCTCAAGGAATGCCGAATTTGTTCATCCCCAGCCAGGACAGTTTTCTGCAAGTGGAACGATTGCCTGTTTTGGGTACGGGCAAAATCGATTTGAAAGGACTGAAAGATTTAGCGATGGCTCGCGTTCAAACTGATCAAGACCAGAGCAAGGGATAGCGGGCACCAATTTCGTGACCGTGCGGCAGTACGCATCGCCAAAAAAATTGGGCCCATCGTTAAGTGATGAGCCCAATGTTTGAACCTCGATATCGAACGCCTGCGGGCAATTCGTTTCGACTTATTGTCGGCTCAACGCAGAGTCGAAGTCTTGAACAAAGTTTTGGACATCGTACAGGACTTCTTCCGGTGCGACAATAATCAACATACCGCCGACGATTTCTAGGGACGCGTCGGAAGACTCCCAGAATGACGGTTGAATGGTTTTCTTGATCGTTTCGAGCAACAAAAATTCTGGCGTCAGCACGGCGCTTGCGCGGTTACCTGTCCCATGGTTAACAGTCCCATGCAGCGTTGGGTCGTAACCGAATCCACCGCCACCTCCCAAGGCACCACCGCCTCCGCGGCTGGACCCCATTCCCATTGCGCCGCCTCCCATGCCACCGCCATCGGAAGCACCGCCGCCAGGTGCAACGCCCAAGCCGCTATTGCCCGCCAAGCCGGCAGCACCTGGACCAGCACCTGGAAGGCCGCTTGAAGGATTCTGAAGACCACTCGCCGGGTCTGAAGGCAAGGAGGGGTTTGCCACACTGGACGGGGCACCGAGTTCTATCGCACCTGGCCCGGACACGGCGATTGTCGTACCCCCGGCGGCCCCAGGGTTCGTGCCCTGCGATTCACCGGCGACGCCCAGCGCTTTGCGCGGGTCATCTTTGGCGGCGCCAGATTCTTGTTGGGGGATGCAAAAGAATCCGCCCGAACCTTGAAGGGTGGAATCGCTAGCCGCCACCTGCCAAGTCCGCAAATGGGCGATGGAAGAAATAGGTTGTCCCATGCGATTCGACTCTGCCTCTTCCAATTTATTCAACAATTGGCGGCAATCGATCATTTGTCGGCGTCTAAATTCGGGGTTGTCGGTGACATCGCTGCAGACGATTACAACCGATTTTCCGCGAATCACCAGCGCACAACCAATTTGACTGAGTGCCAATCGCAATTCTTCATAGACCGAATCGTATCCCCAATGGTTATTAATTTCGTTATCGAGGACAAAATCTACATCGCGAGCCGACTGGTCGACAAAGAATCGAAACTCTTGGTCAACCGCTTGGCTGAGCACCTCAAATAATCCTTGCCAAGTCGTTGCGGCAGCCAATTGTTCCTGTGCCAGGATTTCGCGAAGCACGAGGTTTTGTAGATTATTCACCACGCTTTGCTCGCGACTCGATCTTTCCGATGGCAAGACACGATCTTGTTTGCGCGGAGGCGTACCCGGTACACCGCCTTCTTGTGGCCCACCAGCGAAGGGGTCGCCCGCTTGTTGAGCCGTGACCCGATCCGGAGCGCCGAAACGCGACTTTTCTGGCCACAGGGAAATTGTCGCCACGATTGCCACAAAGCTGGCGACCATTGTCAGTGCTGAGTAACGCATCAACCACCTCCGACGTGATAAAGAACTTACTTGATTAAACCCACCCGCTAATTCGAATTGTTCGCCGAGTTCGGCGAGAATTTGTTGTTCTGCTTGTTCTGAATCGTGACCTTGATCGACCAAATCGGCTAACTGCGATTCCAGGTGATCGCGAAGTTCTGCGGTAATGGCCTCCGCGCGATTGGCCGACAATCGCAGTTGTTTTTGCAATCGATTGAGATAATTATCGAACAAACTGTTCATCGATGTTGGTCTCCAGTCTGTTGCTCTAAGCTGATGTTGGATTGGTTCGTTTGACTGAAAACTGACCAACCAACCGCCAAACGCATTCGGCGTATTCTTGCCAGTGGTTTGCTCGAGCGGTCAGTGTTTTTTTTCCAGCAGCGGTGATTTCGTACCATTTGCGTTTCCGCCCCGTCGAGTCTTCCCAGTAAGAGCGGATCAATTTTTCTTCTTCGAGGCGATGTAATAAAGGATACAGCGTTCCGGCTGGCAAAGTGACTTGTTCGTGTGACACATCGGCGATTCGTTTTTGGATGGAGTAGCCGTATTGAGGTTCTTCGGCGATGGTAGAGAGTACCATCAGATCCAGACTGCCTCGCAACAGATCGCGTTGAAAAGTTGGTGCCACGTTGTCGAGTCCCATAGACAAATGTTGGGGAATAAACTCTGGGCTTAATAATTGGAGCAGGCAATAACAAACCTACTGCCTTCGCAACCATCGCCCATCTATATATAGCCGAGCTATCTATGTAAATCAAGACTTGAGTTGGCAAGAAATTGGAATTTTTTTGGAGGCAAGGACTTCACGCTGGAGAGCGGTCAGCCGAAAATTGGGTTTTCCAGGTATAGCGGACAATTATGGAAACACTAGCTGTCGAACGTTGCTCGTGGTTGCCGGTGTTTCGCCGGTGGCGTTAGCGTGGCCGTCGGTGTTTCACCGGTGGCGTTAGTGTGGCCGCCGGTGTTTCACCGGTGGCGTTAGCGTGGCCGTCGGTGTTTCACCGGTGGCGTTAGCGTGGCCGTCGGTGTTTCACCGGTTTAGTTATTCTAGCCGCCCAAACCTTGCTCCCTCTTCCAAGCTGTTATGAGAGCCACCTTCGGAGCCAAATTAGATTTAGATTCAGAGTCCGATCGAGAGCGTATGCCCGAACTTATCATAGGGCGACAACGAACGCGGCTTCCAATCCCTTTACTTTTTTGGTGTGTGTGTGAATAATGGGACAGTTCTAGTCAAAAGGGGGCGAATTGGATTCGACCGGTTGCTGGAAGTGTTAGTGGCGTGTCGTGGTTGGTCAGCAGGCCACGTAAAAAGCTGATCAAAACTTTATTTGCCAACAACAACTTGGCTCTGGCTGCCTAATTAAACGGTAGCCCGGATTGCGGGGTTTAGCCGAAGAGCCCCAAAAATCCGTCGTCAAATTCGGATCGTCGCGGTTCATGATGAAAACGGCCGCGGTTAAAAAAGTTTTCATCTGGTTGGTCCAGGAGCCTTGTCAATTGGCGCCGGGAACAACGAGAAACAATTCATTGACTACACACGTAGAGGCTACCACCGAAACCTCGCGGGACCCGGGTTCAATCCCCGGCGCCTCCACTAACACCGCCACCGCAAGGTGGCTCGAAGCAAAATGACCCGCTGGCTCACCCCAGCGGGTCTTTGCATTTCTACGCGGAAATTCGCGGCTTTTTCGCGTCGCCAAACGTCGATGGCATCGAAACCACGGGACGTGCTCGACACCCATCGCCACCCCAAAAGGCTCAAATCGGGGCGAAAGGCTCGAAACCACGGGACGACCCCTAAACACGTCCCGTGCTCGGAAACCCTGCAAAACACGGCACATTTGCGATTTCGAACAGGCGTGAGGTTTTAGCGGAAACGCCAGTGGCAGTGACATGAAAAACCTGACTATCGCGTCCCGAGGTGATGAGCAGTCCCTTCCCACGCTGGTTTCTTTTGGGCGGTGCTGGGCACTTAGAATTGCCGCGAGCCTGTTCGGCCAGCTGAATGGGGTATGATTAGACTTCGTATACGGGCCAGCGCCCGAGAATTACTAGTTCGGCCACGACGAATTTCTTGAAGACGGCCTATGCAAACATCGAAACTGACTCGTTTCCTATCGCTCGTGAATCGAAACCCGAGGATTGGTGGAATGTGCCTTGGTTTGATCGCGTGCCTAATGATGTCCCCCTTCGTGTTCTTCGCCAGATCTTACGTTCAATTCATGCTCGACGGCGAAAGAGTCGACGCTCGCATAGTCGCTCCGCCAACGGTTGTTCGGACCAAGTTTTTCACACGCTATAGCTATCCTCTCGAATACCAGGACGCCAGTGGCAAACATCGTTCGGGGGCGGGCCTCATTCGCGATGCAAGTCTTGAGACTGGCGACATTATTGCCATGCGCTATCTTCGTAGCGATCCCGCACGGTCGCGGTCTGAATCTGAATTGCAGCGTTTGTGGCCGACAACGGTGTTCGCGGTGATCGCGGTTTTCGTTCTACTGGCTTCGGTCTGGAACGGGGGAAAAGGAATTCGCGACATCCTCGGACAGCTTAGTGAAAAGGCGATCGATGGTCTTCCCCCATGACCGGAAATGGCCGTAAGTCCTTTGAGTGATGCTTCGCCACGTGAAAATGTGACAGAACTTTTTCGGCGATTGGGCAGCTGACTGGTTGATCTTGGGTTCGTTTCATCAAAGAGCGGTGGTCCGGACTGGCTCGTTGAGAATCGACGGGCTGTCCATTCCACTTGGTGGTACAACTCGGACCGCAGTTTGCTCGTGACCATTTCCGTGGTCGCTGATTCGGATTCCAATTCCGTTCATGTTACACGGTACGTGCATGAGCGATTCAACTGAACCTATCCGACGAAATCGGGTAAGGACGGCCATTTCTGACCGCCCTCCCCACACTACCGGACATATCCGGACATGCGGGCCCGCATCCGACGGTCGGGCAAAGTTGAGCAAGGTCTGCCCAAAACGTCTTAAGACTGTGGGACTCCTCGAGCTGCTAACTCCGTATACGCGCAGGTCAAAACGCGCCGTTGCTCTTCCCAAAAGACCGGAATGCCCTTCCGGCAATGCTGCAGACTGATGTCTGCGAAGCCCTGTCCTGCCAGGATCGACTCCACAATATCCGGCGCTAGAGAGGTCAGTTGCAGCATTCGTCCAACGTAGCTCCGGTCGACCTTGTTCGCGCTAGCGATGTCCTCGAGGTCTTCGAATTGCCCCGATTCCAGTTGCTCCTGCCATGCGTACGCTTTGGCCAGGGCAGTCAGCAGCGCGTTGTTCGGGACCGCAGCTTCAATGGAATCCGATTCGATGCTGTCAGCCAAGATCATCTGCCGGCCATTTCGGCGATAGAACCTGACGGGAACGGAAACCACCACATTGCCGCCATCCCGGCGAACGGTGATCTTGCGATCCGACACCGCGAACGCGGGTTCAAGGTTCTCGGCGGTGAGATTATCCTCAAGTGGTTGGTCGGATTTGTTCGTTTTGGTTCGTTTCGTTTTAGCCATCTGTTCGCTCGCTCATGGGTGTCAACTCGTCGACGATTTGTTCAATGCCATTGGCCCGGAAATGAATGTCCACGCTGTGCTTGGAAACAGTGACCGATTCAACGAGCAGCTCCAGAACGCGAGATTGCTCTTCGGGGTAAAGGACTTCCCAGACCGGATCGAGTTGCTGTAGCGCTTTGGTGACTTCGGATAGCTCAACGGCTCGTGTGGAATTCGGGACCGATTCCAGCCCACGAATGGAATCACCAAGTAATTTCATTTCTCCGTTGATACGTTTGAGCTCCGTTTGAACGAACGGGCCCTCAGGA
>JBGSMY010000075.1:0-8515 GCA_041739975.1 Pirellulaceae bacterium | reverse complement strand
GCCACTCTTCGAAACGCAGGTCTCACCGCCATGCGACTGGAAGGGCACAAGGGCATCGCATCCACCATTAGAGACTTCTCAGCCAAGCCCTTGCTCTTATTTCAAATGTTACGCAAACTATAAAACTGATTTGCCCTGACTCATAAGGTACCGCGAAAATCTGGCTGGCACCCATTTGATTGGGAAAACGAGAATATTCCGTCTCCACACAATGCGGGGAATCGATTCGTCCGATGAAAAATCGAACCAAGTCGATCGGTTTGGACTGTGCAGGATTGCGTTTACGGAGAGATAATTCCATGCTTATGAAAATGAGGCACGATCATCCCGAATTGCAATTCACCCATCAGTTACCTTATGGCGCGATCATTCATGAACGCGGCGTACAGTTTGTCGTATTCAGTCGCAGTGCGACTGAAATGAGGCTATTGTTATACGACGCAGTCGAAAGCCGTGAGCCGGCAGAGGTCGTCCATTTCCATCCAGATACCGATCGATGGGGCGATATTTGGAGTATTTTTGTGCCAGGCGTCGGCGCGGGTCAATTGTACCATTTCCAAGCCAGCGGTCCGCATGCTCCCGATCGCGGCATGTGGTTCAATCCCCATGCCCGATTGATCGATCCATTTGCCAAAGCGTTGGCGGGAGAGTTTTTGCCGGCGACCGACGGAGTGTTGAGGCCGCCCAAATGTGTTGTAGTCGACGATTATTTTGATTGGGCCGGCGATCGGCATCTTAAATTTGATCTCGCCGACACCGTAATCTACGAACTGCATGTGCGCGGGTTTACTCAACATCCGTCGAGCAAATCATCTGCTCCAGGAACTTATCTTGGCGTGATCGACAAGATCCCTTATTTAAAGTCGTTAGGTGTGACTGCTGTTGAGTTGATGCCAGTGCACGAATTCCCAGTCAACCAATTTGATGGCTCTAAGGGTGGACGCAAGAACTATTGGGGATATGACCCACTGGCATTCTTTGCGCCCCACCAAGGTTATTCCAGTCAAAAACTCCCCGGCTCACAAGTCACCGAGTTCAAACAAATGGTTCGCGCTTTGCACGAAGCAGGAATGGAAGTCATTTTGGACGTGGTATTTAATCACACCTGTGAAGGGAATGACCAAGGGCCGGTGTTGAGCTTTAAAGGTCTTGAGAATTCCGTGTACTACATGCTGGAGTCTAATCCACGCCATTACAAGAACTACTCGGGATGCGGCAATACCATCAACGGCAATCATCCTATTGTTCGCGAAATGATCTTTCATTGTCTGCGACACTGGGTTCACAACTACCATATCGATGGCTTCCGATTCGATCTGGCTTCGATCTTAAGTCGCGACCGGTCAGGTAATCTGGTACCTAACCCGCCGCTGGTTGAAGCAATTGGCGAAGACCCTTTGTTGGCGGATACCAAGATTATTGCCGAAGCTTGGGACGCCGCAGGCGCATATCAAGTCGGTTCTTTTGGTGATGATCGCTGGGCGGAATGGAACGGAAAGTATCGCGACGATATCCGTCGATTTTGGCGTGGCGACCATGGTTATCGCGGGGCGCTGGCAACGCGATTGGCGGGATCCGCTGACTTATATCAAGCCAATGGTCGCGCTCCCTGTTCCAGTATTAATTTCATTACTTCCCACGACGGCTATACACTTAACGACTTAGTCAGCTATACCGCAAAACATAACTTGGCCAACGGCGAAGAAAACCGAGACGGCGATAATCATAATTTTAGTGACAACTATGGTCATGAAGGGCCGGTTGACGACCCTGAAATTGAATCCGTGCGCCTGAGGCAACTCAAGAACCTATTGGCAACTCTGTTTTTGAGTCAAGGTGTCCCGATGCTGGTGGCCGGCGATGAAATGCGTCGTACCCAGGACGGCAACAATAATGCCTATTGCCAAGACAATGATACTTCATGGATCGATTGGACGTTTTTGGAGAAACACAGCGAGTTGTTTCAGTTCTGTCGCGGGATGATTTGGTTTCGCCGCAACGAACGAGCCTTGCGTCGCAATCATTTCCTGACTGGACGTGCTATTAATGAACAACAATGGCCCGATGTCAGTTGGTTCGGACCTTTGGGAACCGTAGTCAATTGGGACAAGACGGACCAAGCGTTGGTGTGCCTATTAACTCCACCGCCGATTCATCAGCCTGAAGACTACAGCGGTCACGACTTGTTATTGGTCATCAATGCCGATCGCATCAATCGTTCATTTGTAATGCCGCCGGCAGTTTTGCGGCATGAGTGGCGATTGTTTGCCGACACTGCCGCGCGGACGCCTCACGATCTCTACCCGGATCTGAACGGCCCTACCCTACCCGCCACGGGCTGTTTGGACTTAGTCAACCGTTCACTAAAATTATTTGTCGGTTGTCAAAATGGCAAATGTCGTCCTAACAAAATTTAACTCGAGCCGCCGTTGGTGCTAACACATTTCGAAACCACGGTGCGCGGCAGTTGGCGACCGTGTATAAGTAGGCCTATAAATCAGGAACCACGTCGACGAGCCACGAGTTGTACCAATACCAAGCATTGGGATCAACAAATCGTGGCTCAAACATGCGGTTCTCAGGGGTAACACCTTCGTTCCCATTGACGACGATGAATGTATCCGGTGAAAGCCGATTTCCGGGATAAGCATAGTTAGGGTCGTTAGGCCCTACTTTTTTGAAAGGCTTTGTCGCTGGGTTCACGATTTCTGGACCAATAGGATCCGTGATTCCAATTCCCTTAATTGTATAATTCAGTGAACTGACCAGCGAAGTATCTGACGAGGCCAGGGTAACAAAAATCGTATAGCTACCAGGACGTAAAATAACGCTTTTGGCGGTTCGTGTTTGACCAGGGACAGTTAAAACACGAAATACAGGGCGCGCGTTTCGATCGTATAT
Organism: Pirellulaceae bacterium; assembly: GCA_041739975.1. Classification (GTDB taxonomy): domain Bacteria; phylum Planctomycetota; class Planctomycetia; order Pirellulales; family Pirellulaceae; genus BJ22. The sequence continues at coordinate 5,614 of JBGSMY010000075.1, read as the reverse complement.
AGTAACCCATACTTGAGCCAACTCGCGCGTTGAGTTACCTGTTGCCGTTAAAGCCAAATGAAACATTTGAGTTTCGGCAACATACATCGTATGGAAGCTTTTCTGCGATTCGCCAGTTTCACTCGATAATACACCTTGTCCAAAAACGTCCATCCCTTGCGCGCCGCGATCAAAACGAGCCATTAAATGATAATTGCCTTGATCGTACCCGTCGCCCGTTTGGTCCGCCGCAACCCTTACGTAAAACGTTTGATCCGCTTCGACTTGAAGTACTTGTAACGACAATTCGCCATTACCGTTAACAATCACATCCGTTTCCAACTGATTTTGATTGACATCATAAACGATCAGACTGGGAACGAATCGACCTTGTTCCATTGCCGTAATCGAAATGGTCAAAACGTTTCCAGCCTGAAAGTCTCCAGGGGCGGAAAATTGATAATAATCGAGATCACCGAGATACGACAAACTGCCAAACGCCAGCGATTGTTGCGCTGTATTAAAAGGCAAAGCGTTTTCCAGTGGTTCCGCGGTGGCAAAAGTATCATTTAGGTTCAGTTCAAGATTAAAAAAGAAGTTCTCGGGGTCAACAAAGATTCCGCGAACGTCGCCTTGTTCTAATTGCCAATACTTGCCCAACAGAACTTGCTCGGTGAGAACCGGGTCGGCGGTCAAACGATCTTCCAAAGTCGCCTTGATCGCATAACTACCTGTGGCATAAAGCGATACGTCTGCAGCTTCGACGCGGGCAATGTAATCTTCGCCTTCCAACGCATTGGGAATCGTGATGCTCAAACGACTCCCACGAATTCCATTGGACGCACTCCGGGTCTCTAACAAGTCGCCGTTTTCGTTGTAGACGCTAAGCTTTAGACGCAACAAACTGATACCGCTGGAGACCGCCTCAAACTTGATCGGTCCATTGTAGTCCGAGAAATTTGGCAATTCATAATAGTCCACGTCTGTTTTGACATGAATATCGCCGTAAGCGATTAAGGGGACGGTACCGTTGAGACTGCCGGGGTTTTGAATCCGAGTTGCATCGTCCACGGTGTTATTGGTATCTGAACCAATGTCATACTCATCGAGGCGGCGGGAACCATAGAGTGTTCGAATGGCGGCGATATCATGGCCAATAATAACGCTATTAAGCTTCCCAGGATACATAATCGAATTGACATTTGTCGAATGTTCTAGCCCTAATACGTGTCCCGCCTCATGCAGAGCGACCGCGTAAAACTGTTCAGCGCTCGTAAACGTTTTGTTGGAATTGAAAAGAATATCTCCAGACCAAGTGCCGGAGACTAAAGTATCGTGTTTGATCGAGACGGCATAAACATCGTCGGCCATCGGCAGAGCACCAACGCGAATATCTCCCACGCGAGCATCGCCCTGCGTTGGACCGCTAACGCCAAATTGCAATCCGCTATCTGATTTGAAACCCACGTTGATCGCCGAGAATCGCGACCATTGTTGAAAGGCTTTGAGTACCTGCGATTCCAGTTGATTGGCGGTCATCAGGCTGCGAAACGACGCAAACAGACTGCTTTGATGCGCTGATATCCGTGTTCCATCTGGCGCAAAACTAATCGTCATCCGATCGGGATTCGTCCAGGGCAGAATGTCAGCGCTCGACTGACTGCTTTGGGACACCAACCGTTGAAATGCACCATCCCACGGGGGAATGTTATAGCTGGGACCATAATTTTCAAACGGGGGGGAAAAAGCTGAATAGCTCATGGCGATAATCTCTCAAGAAAAGTCTTCACAACTCACATTATAATTCAAAAAATCAGCCGCTCCTAGGCACTCTTCAGTCATTTGCATCCAGATAGTGCTCATCACGCGGTGTCCACGCGGTGTTCACAACTGCTGAATCAATTAGGTGCCATTGGAATTAGCTTCTTTTGGAACGGGCAATAAATCGAGCTTGGTCAAAATCTCAACCACTGCAGGCCATCGTGGGTCAGTTTTCAAGGGCTCGATATCAGGATCGCGCGGTAAATAACTAGCAACCAGCTGTGGCTGTTGTCGCAGGGCGTCGTGCAACAATTCCCAAGCCCGATTCAAATCATTTCCGTCCGACTTATTTAATTTCGACAATTGGGCATAAATGCCAGCTACGCGATAAGCAGTATCGGCGGAGGTGTCCAAAGTTAGGGTGGTTTCGGCATCTCTGCGGGCAGCGGGCATATTGCCCAATCGGGCAAATAAAACTCCACGCGATGCATAAGCTATGGGACTGTTGGGCTGCAGCGTCACCACATGATCCATCGCATCAATCGCGGCATCATCTCGGTCGGGCAATTCGGATAAATAAGCCGCTTGATTTTGCCAAGCTTCCACTGACTGTGGATCTTGTTTTATTGCGTTCTCAATATCTTTAAGAGCCAACGGTTGCCGACCGCTTTGCCAATGCAATACGCTCCGCGTGATTAAACTTTCGACATCGATTGCGGGCAATTCGATAAACAAATTTTGGTCAGCTATCGATTCGTCATCGCGCCCCAATGCTTGAAGTACTTGGGCTCGCAGATAATAAACTCGGGATTCGGGAGCCTTGCGTTCAATGGCAGCGGAGAGATCATTCAAGGCAGCCGGCCAGTTTTCTTGTGCTATGTAGATTAATGCGCGATTCGAGTAATACGCGGGCTCGTTCGGGTTCAGCGCAATTGCAGCCGAAAAGTCTTCGATGGCGGCATCGAATTCGCCTCGATCAAGGCGAGTTCGGCCACGATTATAATAGGCGATTTCAGAATCGGATTCGATCCCCAGGCAAACCGAAAAGCAAGCTTCGGCGTCCGCTAAATTAGAACTTATCGCGTGGGTGTTACCCAACAATAACCATGCCTCGAAATTTAATGAATTTTTGGCAACCGCTTGCTGCAACAATCGTTTTGCACCCGTAGTGTCTTGAAGGGTCAACAATTCATAAGCCACACGGATGCTGTCGATGTCTGATTCCGGCGGCAACGATTTGGCTGTATAAAACAAAAGCTGCGCTTGTTCGAGATTCCCCTGTAATTTTTGACATCGACTTTGTTGCAATAGTAACCCCACACTAGGATCCCGTCCATGAATCAAGGTCTGACATTCTTGATGCAATGATTCAATCTCGGCAATCGTAGCCGCATCTTTAGCCGGATCGAAATGTGAGGATAGTTGCTGCAGTAGCGAACTTGCCAGCGTCAACCGTGCATTGAACAATTGTTGAAGCATCGGCGCCAAGCCCGCATGTGCCTCTTCGTGCACGGATGGCAAGTCGATTGGCGCGTGATCAATGAGCTCACGCAGCGTATTGGTTTGCGACATCATCAGAGTTCGCGGAGGATCAATGACGGTCAATGGCCATTGCGCTTCGCGCAGCCGATTGGTCCAGGTACCAACCATGGCACTTCTCTCTAACCCCTGAATCCGTTGCCACGAGTTAACTACTCCCCAAACGGATGCGCTCAAAAACAACAGACTGGCGAAAGCAACGGTTGATGCCGAACTGAGCCGCGGGTGACGTCTGGTCCAGTTGCGGGCTCTTGCCAGCCACGATCGGTTTTCAGCATAAAGCAAGGGACGAAAAGTTAGGAATCGCTGCAAGTCGAGAATCAGCGATTCCGCATCCGTATAGCGTTTTGTTGGGTCAACCTGTAACGAGCGACTTAAGATACTGTCAATATCGGGATGAAGTTCGGGCAACCATTTTTGGGCAGAGGTAACTTTGGATTGTCGATCGGCCAGCATCGGTTCGATGGTTGATTCCCAGTCCCCTGGTCGCGCCGGAAAGGGCAATCGATGCGTAAAGAGTTGGTACATCACCACTGCCAACGAATAAATATCGCCAGTTTGATCGCCTGGGACACCCATCTGAAAAGCGCGAAGTTGCTCGGCGGACATATAAGGCAATGTCCCGCCCGCTATCGGTTGACCCACTTGATTTCGATGTGATGCCAGATTGAAGTCGAGCAAAAGGGGATGACCGTCGTCGCTCAACAAAATATTTGCCGGTTTAATGTCACCATGAGTGATCCCATGTGCATGAGCGTGCGCCAAGCCCTCCGCAATTTGACACCAAATCCAAACGAGTGAATACTGCCAATCGGTGTGCTTGCTAAAGGCATCAAAACGAAACGACAAATGTGATCTTAAAATCTCCTCAATTGTTCCTTGGACTGGTTTAGACTGTTCTGGATGTGCAGGCGATTGCGTTTCGCGCGAGACAATTGTTTCGACTTTTCTCGCTGCTACCGTACTGATCCAATCGCGAGCGGACGGTGAATTCGTGGAGGACCGGTCGATTTGGATATCGACAAGATCAGCCAAGGTTGTGACGCCTAAAAAAGGCATGCAAATCGCTTGATTTCCCTGCGAGGCATGTACAGAAAAAATTGGCACAATATTGGTATGTTGAAGACGGGCCAACGACTGGGCTTCGCATTCGATTGCCGGGGCAATTTTCAGCACAACTAATCGTTGCGCTAGATCGTCTTGTCTGGCCAAGTACACGCGGCCAAAGGCGCCTTGCCCCAGCTGACTCAGCAACTGAAACCCTTGGAAATCAAACGTAACATTGGGCAATAGTCCGCGTTCGTGATGGACAACGGTTGGCGCTGTCAACCGATTCGCTTCGGATGAGATACGATTCCAAATGAGGGAATGCTGTTGCAGCACTGGGAAACGCCACAAATAATCTTTGACGTCCAGCGGTAACTGTCGATTGCGTCTGAATTCTAACTCCAGCCGAATGAATTCCTCAAGCAGAGGCAAATAGTCATTGTCATCGGGCGTCGGCAAATAAGCTTCAATGTCAGGCGGTCGACCTTGATTCCAATCGTGTTCGTATTGAGCTAATAACCGTTCTGCCGCGCTGCTCAAACCGGCGACCGATTCGTTCTTGGCAGTAGGAGACGGGTTGTGAGGTCGCATCATGAAATTCCTAATGACGAGAACAGTTTTTGCCGAAAGCTCTGCAGAATTCGCTCGACCGTTCGTTTGGCCCGGCCGGTTCGATTTACAATTTCATCAAACTCTAAGCCTTCAATTCGCAGCCAGACGATATCACGATGTTCGGTTGGCAGACTTCCAACGATTTCTTCTACTGTCAGTTTTAAGACATGAAACGCTTCTTGTTGATTCTTAGGAAGTTGTTGGGCGGAAACATCGCCATCGATAGAAATCGTCTTGCTGGCACTTCGTTTGGCAGCACGATGGAAACTTCCACTGGAGCGAATCTTATTTAAAGCCATCACTAACAATAGTTTCCACAAATCTTCGCGATCAACGACATCGTATTGACCGCTTGCCGCTCGTCGAAAAAAGGTCCTAAACACGCTCTGTACAATATCATCGGAGTCGACGCGACGGGCCAGATCCGCGGAGACTTCTCGGTTTGCGAGTCGGGAAAGTCGTTCGGCATAGCGCAAATAGAGCGAGGTAGCGGCGTCCTCGCTACCAGCCCGAAACCGGCGCAGCAAACTCTTGTCGGTAGCCTCCGTCTGCCACACCTCGTTTTCTGAAGATGGTTCATTAGATTCAGGATTCATGGTCGGACTTTGGGGTTCTCGGTCGTTTTCTTTCGCGATTTCCGGACATTCAATACGTCAAATAAACAGTTGCTGACCGG
>JBGSMY010000308.1:0-16993 GCA_041739975.1 Pirellulaceae bacterium | reverse complement strand
TCAAGCCATTCGCTACGGCGATCAACCCGAAGTGCGCTCGCGGCTCTCGCGCAAGATCGACCAAGCTCTCGATCACAACCATTTGAAATCCCTTCTCAACCGAAACGCACTCGCGCAAGAGACGATGAGTGCCGACCGGCTATATGCCGTGAAGGGAGAAATGGAAAAGGCCGAAGCACGCCGCCTGCAACCCTACTTCGTGCGGTCATTCTTCCTGAAGGCCTTTGAGCAAATCGGCGGTTCGATCTATCCACGCGAGCTGGGACGGTTCGAGGTCACCCACGTCCCCACATCCATTCGCGAACGTGATCGTCGGATCACCGGCCGCAATCGCCGCGAGCAAGAGCCGGTGCTCAAACGGTACGATCGCATCTGCTTTGAAAAGGATGCCTTGCAACCGTCCGACAAACCGGGAATCTCCCGCGCGGTCCTGATGCATCCCGGTCATCCGTTGATGCTGGCAGTCAGTGACTTGCTTTTGGAGCAGCATGCCAACCTCCTGCGCCAAGGAACGGTGCTGGTTGATCCTGCCGATGATGGCGTGGAACCGTGGCTCATGTTCATTGTCACGCACGAAGTGAAATCAGGCGACGGGCAAGTCCTCTCCAAACGATTGCAATTCGTGCGCGTCAATCCCGATGGCTCAACTTCATTCGCCGGCTGGGCACCGCATCTCGACTTGGAGCCACTTGCCGATTCAGAGCGATCGCTCATCAAAGACGTTCTCGATTCGCCATGGATTCGGGCCGACCAGGAACAACGTGCTGTGGCGCTGGCTGCCACATCGATCGTTCCGGAACACTTCCGCGAAGTGAACGACCGTCGCGTGGCCCATGTCGACAAGACGTTGGCAGCGGTTCATGAGCGATTGAGTCGCGAGATTGAATTCTGGTCGGATCGTTGGCTGAAATTGAAGGAAGACCAGGAAGCGGGTAAGGATGTGCGGCTGAACGTGGAGAACGCCCGCCGCACCGTCACCGATCTCGAAGGTCGGTTGGAGAATCGCAGAAAGGAACTCCAGTCGATGCGTCACGTTGTTAACGGCACACCGATTGTCCTCGGTGGTGCTCTGGTCGTTCCGGCAGGCTTGATGCGCCGAGTTCGTGGAGACGAAGAAGAGGCCTCGTCCAGCTTCTCAGCCGATCCAATCGCTCGCAGCCGTATCGAACGCATCGCGATGGACGCCGTGCGACACGCCGAAGAATCCCAAGGCTGTCACGTCGTCGATGTTTCCGCTGACAAATGTGGCTGGGATCTGACCTCGCACCCACCGGCCATCGACAACAAACAACCAGACCCGCGTCACATCGAGGTCAAGGGGCGAGTGAAGGGTGCTGCCACGATCACAGTCACCCGCAACGAGATGCTCTATGCCTTCAATCAGGGCGACAAGTTTGTACTGGCTATTGTGCTGGTCAACGAAGACGACAGTTATGAAGGGCCGTACTACATTCGTCGACCATTCGACCGCGAGCCCGGTTGGGGCGTTTCCTCGATCAATTACAACCTGAGCGATTTGCTTCAGAAAGCCGAGTCACGTTGATATGGAACATCCCGTTATTTCACCGAAGAAGCTGATAGAAGTGGCGTTGCCACTGGACGCGATCAATGTGGCTTCGGCGCGCGAGAAGTCAATTCGGCATGGCCATCCAAGCACGCTACATCTTTGGTGGGCTCGACGACCTTTGGCTGCTGCACGGGCAGTGATATTCTCTCAAATGGTCAACGACCCGTCGTGGCGATGGGAGTTGGACAACGCCGGCGAGGTCCCACCGGGACATCTCAAAGCGTCATGGGCTGCGTCGCGTAAGCGGCTCTTCTCGATCATTGAAGACTTGGTGCTATGGGAGAACACAACCAACGAAGAAGTGCTTGAGAAAGCTCGTGTCGAGATCCGGCGAAGTTGGCGTGAGACTTGCGAAGCGAACAAAACTCATCCGCAAGCTGCCGAGTGGTTCAATCCCGACAAGTTGCCGGGGCTACACGATCCATTTGCCGGTGGCGGCACTATTCCTCTTGAAGCCCAACGATTAGGAATGGAAGCCTTCGCCAGCGATTTAAACCCGGTAGCAGTGTTGATCAACAAGGCAATGATCGAAATCCCCGCGAAGTTCTTGAACACAAGCCCAGTGAATCGGGGAGCAGAGGAGGATCAACCTCTTCTCAAGAAAGAATGGCAGGGGGCAAGAGGAATAGCCGCCGATGTTCGGCATTATGGCAATTGGATTCGCGATGAGGCCGAAAAGCGAATTGGACGTTTTTACCCATCGGTTGAAGTCACTTCAGACATGCTGGCAAAACGGCCAGATCTAAAACCGTATCTTGGGAAGAAACTGACCGTGATCGCGTGGCTTTGGGCACGAACTGTCAAGAGCCCGAATCCTGCTTTTTCGCACGTTTACGTTCCGCTTGCCAGCACGTTTCTTTTATGCACAAAGAAGGGGCGGGAAGCGTATGTCCAACCAATTGTGGAAGGTGATCAATACCGATTCGAGGTGCAGAGCGGCACACCAACTGCGTCTGCGAAAACCGGCACTAAACTCGCCCGTGGATGCAAATTTAAGTGCGTTCTATCAGACACGGCGATTCCAGAAGAATACGTAAAAAAAGCAGGCATGGCTGACGAAATGGGTGCCGCCATGCTCGCGGTCGTTGTAGCTGGAGACCACCGCCGAGTGTATTTGTCTCCCGACGAATTCCAAAGAGCAACTGCCGACAGTGCTGATGCCGGTGAATCCGTAAGCAGCATTCGCGTCCCTATAGCGAAAGACAAACGTGCCATTTGGTGCCTACTTTACGGCTTCGATCACTTTGACAAGCTATTCACTCCTCGCCAATTATTGGCTCTCACCACCTTTAGCGACCTGGTCGATGAAGTTCGCCATACGATTGAAGCAGACGCAATTGTTTCGGGAATGTCGGACGACTCCAGGTCGTTGAAGGACGGTGGCACGGGCGCGAAGGCGTACGCAGAGGCCGTGAGTGTATATTTGGCATTCGCGTGCAGTAAGGCATCGACTCGCAATTGCACTCAAACGGGATGGTACGTGGATCGGGAATCCACGATGGCCGCTTTCTCGCGACAGGGCATCGCGATGACGTGGGATTTCGCAGAAATGAATCCTTTGCTGGACGGTACTGGGAGTATCGCGGCAACTGCCTCCTGGGTTGCAGAATCGCTGGAGAATTCGCTCGGCAATGCTCCGCTGCCCGGTCAGTCTTTTCAATTGAGTGCAACATCATTAACGGACGATCCGCCGATGGTGATCTCGACCGATCCACCGTATTACGACAATGTCGGATATGCCGATCTGTCGGATTTTTTTTATGTGTGGCTTCGGCGATCGCTTAGGTGCGTGTTGCCAGATCTTTTTCAAACAATCTTAGTTCCAAAAGACGAGGAGCTAATAGCAAGTCCATATCGCCACACATCCGCGCTAGCTGCGGAGGCATTCTTTCTGGATGGGATGACCGACGTAATGAAACGACTTGCTCGTCGTGCGTACAAGACATTCCCTACAACGATCTACTACGCTTTCAAGCAGTCAGAGACCTCGTCGGCCGAGGGAACCTCGAACACCGGATGGGAAACGTTTCTGGGCGCAGTGTTGGGAGCCGGCTTCTCAATTCGCGGAACTTGGCCGATGCGGACCGAGCAACCGCACGGATTGCGAACCATTAATGCAAACTCACTTGCATCCAGCGTAGTTTTGGTGTGCCGCCAACGCGACGCAAATGCCAGCTCTATTTCGCGTCGCGAGTTTATCCGCGAACTCAATCAAGTGCTACCAGAAGCGCTTGACGAGATGACTCGTGGAGTCGGCGATGAGCAGTCTCCGGTTGCGCCAGTGGACCTGTCGCAAGCGATAATTGGCCCAGGAATGGCGGTGTTCTCGAAATACTCGGCGGTGCTCGAAGCGGATGGGTCGCCAATGTCTGTTCGCATCGCGCTGCAACTTATCAACCGCTTTTTAGCCGAGGACGACTTCGATGCTGATACGCAGTTTTGCCTACATTGGTTTGAGCAGTATGGATGGGAAACGGGCAAATTCGGTGAAGCTGATGTACTGTCGCGTGCCAAGGGAACCAGCGTGGAAGGCGTAAAGCAATCTGGCGTGCTTCACGCGGCGGGCGGCAATGTGCGTCTGCTTAAATGGGGCGAGTACCCGAGTGACTGGGACCCGCAATCCGATCAGCGGCTGCCGATCTGGGAAGTCCTGCACCAAATGATCCGCGTCTTCAACACCGACGGCGAAACGGGAGCGGCGGCGGTCTTTGCCGCTGTCCAGTCCAAAGCCGAAGCCGCCCGGCAACTCGCATACCGGCTCTACACGCTCTGCGAACGCAAGAACTGGGCCGAAGACGCCCGCGCCTACAACGAGGTCGTCACCTCCTGGTCCGGCATCGAATCCGCCGCCGCCAAAGAACCAACCGCCACCCAACGCACACTTTTTGACAATTGAGGGAAAATTCATGTCTGATGACAAATCTGCATTAGAAAAAATCGCGACTGGCGTGGCTGCAACGTTTTTTGGCAGCTTTCTCGGGGCAGCGATAGGCAAGGATTTGGCAAATATAGCCGTCAACCTCTTGTCGTCTGCGATCGAGGAGATTGGGATATCGTCCGTCAAGCGACTCAGGAGTAGTGGAAATCATGACCTTGAGAAACTCTTGTGTGCGGCAATCAGCCTTTCTGCAAAACAAGTGTTGTCCATAAAAAATGATCACGGAGGGCAGGTCTATTGGGGCGACACAATAAAAACGGCACTTTCGCAGCTTGAAGAAAAACTAATGGGCGTTTTGACGCGGAATGATGAAGAGCAGACACCCTTGGCAGACAGACTGCTTGCAGCGGTGATTACAGGAGATGCTGCTGCGACAGAAGCTTCAATTGACTCGATCATTGCTCCCTTCCTCCAAGCCTCCTTTAAAAATAGTCACAAGGAATGGAAAGATGTTTGCTTGCAGGTTGCGATCCGCTTTTTCCAATCCTTTAGCGAACTTTACAAAGAAGACGAATATCGAAAAGGACGACTTGCACTTGAAAGGGAAATCGCTTGGGCTACCCACCAAGAATTGTTGAAACATCAGGCCGCCATGACTGCTGCTACTGTCGCACATACTCAACGAATCGACAACATCATAAAGACACTTGAAATAATTGAGTCCGGACAAAAAGAATTGATCTGGGAACCAAGGTTCGAGCAAGTTCTTCGCGCGCTTCATGATGGAATTGAACAGTTACGTTCCGAGATTAGAGCAGAGGGGGAACGGACGCGTCTTGTGATTCACCAAGGCTTCAATACGATGGAAAGCCAACTTTCAGATATATCTTCAGGTTTTTTGGCGACGGTTAATCGATTAGGGCCTGACGCCTGGATTTTTATCGAGTCCGAAAAAAATCGACTTAACGCTTTATTCGACAGTTCCGAAGGTTTGGATGAATCTGATGTGATACGGGGATTGTGCTCGTTCGACCTGCGTGTGCGTCAGCGAGCTGCCTTTTATGCTGGAGAATACCGAGTTGAGAGCGCTGTTCCATTATTAGTTGATAACCTGGAATCGAAAGACGAGGGGTTGGTTCTATTTTCAATTCAGTCTCTCGGTTTCTTGAAGGCGCAGGAGAGTATCTCTGCGATATTGTCAGTTGCAATAAATCCTGTATCCACTCGAGTCTTTCATCTTGCGATCGAGACACTAACCGGTTTCGGTTCGCGGATTTTTACTGAAGAGTCCCTTCCGCATTGGATCGCGTGGTTTAAGAATTCGAAAGGTAGTGGTCTCGCAGGAACAATGTTGCGACTTGCCCAGCAACGTGGTGAAGTGTCACTGGACGAATTCACATTTGATTTTATACATGTTGCTAACTCGGATGAGGATTCGCAAAAGCGTGAGTGTGCTCTGTACATGCTTTCGAACATTCCAAGTTCTTTGCGACATTGGAGCCCAAATCGTTTCTTGGAAGATCAAGACGAATCTTTCTTCGTGAAGTATGCGGCGTTAGACGCTCTTCTAAACTGCGGCGACTTTGAAAAAATTGCGGAGTTTGCAATATCAACACTGAAGCTGGCAAACTCGAAAGAACCCGGCCATTTTGAAAGATCAATATTGCCCAATGTTGTTGCATATTGTGTGGTTGCTGGAGACCATCCAAGTTGCCAGCTTGTTGTTAGTGAATTTCGTAAACGATTTCCAAACGACGACCAACTTCAATACAAAGTTGAAACTTGCCGCAAAGGATTTGCGCGGCCTAATAAGAATGCAGTTCGAATCGGCGCAGGGGCAGAAAAAGCTACAAAACTCGCTTGTCATGAAGAATTGAAGGGTGCGATCGATGGGTTCTTACGTGCCGACAATGTACCGTCGATCGATGGGGATCGCCGTTTCTGTCTTGCAATTGTCGTAACGAAAGAAAGTGACTTCGTCACGACCGATGTATTGGATTATTTTGCTGCACGGCAGGCTTTTGTCCCACTTGACTGGCGAGACGCTGGGCCCTTTTCAATGCGAAATAGCATGATTCGGTTTCGTCAGAACAGGTCGTTCGCAATTGCATTAGGACCTCAAGTAACAGACGACGTTGAGGCTTTTTTGAGGAATTTCAGAAATGGTGGCTACATTAGCTTTGGCAGTGTTTCGCGTGAGGGCCACAAATTGGCGGCAGGTTGCAGGATTGTTGTTGTCATAGATGCGGAAACCTTGAGAACTTTGACCGACCGCCCTGAGGCGTGGGAAACAATCGATAATTTTGTTGAAATTTAAGGAAATGCGAATGGCGGAAATGAAACCATGGCGAGAGATTGCTGTACCGCATCGCGACGTGCTGGAAGGGACTTTTCAGCAATCCGAGTTCGCGGCCGATATAACGGCGGTCCATTCGGGCAAGGCATCCAATGAATACCAGGATGCCTCGGCCTTCTATGATCGCACCTTCATCACCGAGGGGATGCGATTGCTGTTAACGCAGGTCGCCCAGCGGCTGGTCGGAAATGGTGGCGATCCGGTCATCCAGCTTCAAACCGCCTTCGGTGGCGGCAAGACGCACACCATGCTGGCCGTGTACCACCTTGTCACTCGCAAGTGCGCTCTGTCGGAACTGGCTGGCATTCCCTCGCTCGTCGAGCAAGCCGGAATGATGGATGTTCCCCAGGCCCGCGTTGCGGTGTTGGACGGAACGGCACATGCTCCCGGCCAAGCCTGGAAACACGGCAAGCAAACAATCAAAACGCTATGGGGCGAACTTGCATGGCAGCTTGGCGGGAGCGAAGGGTATGCGTTGGTGAAAGAAGCCGACGCAACGGGAACGTCACCGGGCAAAGACTTGGTGCGCGATTTGCTGGCTCAATATGCGCCGTGCATCGTGCTGATCGACGAACTCGTCGCCTACGTCAGGCAGTTTTCAGAAGGCCAGACACTGAGCGGCGGCAGCTACGACACCAATCTGTCGTTCGTCCAGGCGCTCACGGAAGCCGTGAAGCTCGTTCCCAATGCCATCGTCCTTGCATCGTTGCCTGAATCCGAAGTCGAAGCCGGCAGCCAGCGCGGCGTCGCGGCACTCCGAGCTCTGGAAAAGACATTTGGTCGAATCCAGGCGTTGTGGAAGCCCGTGGCCACCGAAGAAGCGTTCGAGATCGTGCGGCGGCGATTGTTCGAGCCAATGCGTGACGCCAAAACCCGCGACGCAGTATGCCGAGCCTTTGCCGATGCCTATGTGTCAGAAGGTTCCAAGCTTCCCGCCGAGACCCAGGAAGGCCGCTACTACGACCGACTGGTGCAAGCCTATCCGATCCATCCCGAGGTTTTCGATCGGCTGTACGAAGACTGGACCACCATCGACGGATTCCAGCGCACGCGAGGAGTGCTGAAGTTGATGGCTAAGGTCATTTACCGACTCTGGAAGGATGACAACAAAGACCTGATGATTCTGCCCGGCAGCCTCCCGCTGCACGATGGCAGTTCGAGGAACGAGTTGACGTACTACCTCCCCGCTGGTTGGGACGCCGTTGTCGAAAAGGACATCGATGGCGACCGTGCCGAGACGACAGAACTGGAGAACAAGGAACCTCGGTTTGGCCAAGTAAACGCCGCCCGTCGCGTGGCCCGAACGTTATTTCTCGGCAGTGCCCCGTCGTCCGTTGCCGGGAAGGCCGGAATCCGTGGCCTCGATCGTGCTCGTGTCCTGCTCGGTTGTTTGCAGCCGGGGCAGACTTCGGCAACCTACATCGACGCCTTGAACCGATTGGCGGATCGACTCCACTACCTGAACAGCTCCGGCGACAAGGCCCAGGAGGCGACGCGATTTTGGTTTGACACCCGAGCCAACCTGCGACGGGAAATGGAAGACCGTAAGCGACGATTTGACGACAACGCCGATGTCCGCGGCAAGATTGGTGAAGCCCTCAAGAAACTGGTTGGCAGCGAGACGTTCTTCGACGGCGTTCATATTTTTACGCCACATGGGGACGTACCCGATGATAGCGCACTCCGACTGGTTGTCCTCGCGCCCGAAAACTGCCACTCCCGTGACCTCAAACAACCTGCCGAAGGGGCGGTCCTCGATTACGTTCGCAACAATGGCACCAAGCCGCGATACCGAGGCAATCGGCTGGTTTTCCTCGCGCCGGACATGGCCGTCCTGGCCCGGCTCCGCGATACCGCCCGAGTGGCTCTGGCTTGGCACTCCATCGTCGAGGATGTGAAGGACGGTCGGCTCAACATCGACCTGCTCCAAAAGAAGCAAGCCGAAAAGGAACTTCAAAGCGCCGAAGAAGTCGTGCCCCGCGCAGCACGCGAGTGCTACAAGTGGCTGCTGTGCCCGGTGCAAAACACGCCCACTGAACCCAAGCCTACGGTCGAAGCATTCCCGCTCACGACCACCGGCGGCTCCGCAGGCAGCGAGATCGAGCGAGTCTGCATCGACAACGAATTGGTCATTACGATCTGGTCCCCGATACACCTCCGCGCGAAGCTCAAGGATCTGTACTGGAAGGATGGCAAAGCCGCAGCCGGAGCGATGGCGTTCTGGGAAGACACGCTGCGTTACTTGTACTTACCGAGGCTCAAGAATCGTGAATCGCTTTCTCAAGCAATCCGAACCGGCGCGTCATCGACGGACTTCTTCGGAACGGCCTACGGCCAGGACGGGGACAAGTACACCGGCTTCCACGTCGGCGAAGGCAACGTTCAGTTCGACGACACGCTTCTGCTGATCGAACCCAGCGCCGCCATCGAATACCAGACCAACTTGAAGAAGGCGGAAGAAGCTGCAAAGGCTGGGTCAACGGGAACCGCTGGCGGTACATCAACAGGCGGTGCCACAACAGGCGGTGCGACGGGCACAGGCTCAACCACTGGTGGCGAGACTGGAACTGGAACCAGCGGCGGTACGGGCACATCTGGCGGAGGCGCAACCGCCGCATCCAACCCGAAGACGTTTCACGGTTCGATCCAGATCAAACCCTCAGCCGCCAAAATGCATCTCGTCCAAGTCGCCGAGGAAATCATCAGCCTCCTGGCCGGCGACCCCAACGCTTCTCTCAACATAACGCTCGAGATCAACGCCGAATTCCCTTCCGGAGCATCGGACCAAATCAAGCGGGCTGT
The DNA here is from genome assembly GCA_041739975.1 of Pirellulaceae bacterium. GTDB lineage: Bacteria > Planctomycetota > Planctomycetia > Pirellulales > Pirellulaceae > BJ22. The sequence continues at coordinate 7,390 of JBGSMY010000308.1, read as the reverse complement.
TTCTGAGAATGCGACTGCATTGGGGTTTAAGACGAAGACGTGGGAATAGACAAGATCGTCGGTTTCAAAAAAATCCATATACATCCATTCGACGAGCGGCAATCGTGAAGACACCAAAGCACTCACTTCGTAAAATCGTCACATTTCTCAATAACGAGGAAGAAGAAGGTGGATTTTGGTTGCCTAATATTCAACGACCTTTTGTTTGGAATGAGGAGCAGATATGCCGTTTGTTTGACTCTATCCTTCGAGAATATCCGATTAGCACTTTATTGATCTGGAAGACGCGAAGTCTAATTCGGCGTCGTAAGTTTATCGATAATTTTCACCGAGGCCTCCTGACGCGGCTTAGCGACTTTTACGTTCCTGAGAATGACAAGAAGAAATGTCTGGTTCTGGATGGCCAACAGCGATTGCAGAGCCTTTTTATTGGCCTTTGCGGTAGCTATGAGGGAAAAGAGCTTTATCTTGATATCCTTAGCGGCGAGGTAGCTGCACCAGATGATGTAAAGTACAAGTTCGCGTTCCTTAATGCCGCGACAGCAACGTTTCCGTGGCTGAAGTTTAAGGACTTGGTGTTTAGCCCGAAGACATCGCTTGTACTAGCGCAAAATATTATTCGCGACTCGGGGCAAGAGCTTTCAGACATCGCTCAAAATAAAGTTGCCGAACATATCGCTTTGATATTCAAAAACTTTCATTCCGATGATGGAATCGCCTATCAAGAACTTGATAGCATTGAAAATAAGGAACTCTATACAGAAGATGATGTTGTCGAAGTATTCATTCGAGCTAATTCTGGTGGTACGAAACTCGGCAAATCGGACCTATTGTTTTCGCTGTTAACCTCAACCTGGGATCATGCCGACAAAGAGCTGGAAGAATTACTTTCACAATTGAATCAACATGGGTTCGCGTTGCCTCGCGATTTCGTATTGAAGACATGTTTAACATTACTCGACCAAGGAGCGAGATATGAAGTTGCGAAATTTCGCAAACCTGGCGTTAGAGAGACGATCGAGACTCAATGGGAAAGTATTTCTGCGGCAATTCGCGATGTAATCGATTTTGTTCGGGGCAAAACATTCATTCGGTGCGATAAAGCGATGCCATCGAATCTGGTTTTGATTCCCCTTATTTACGTGCGATACCATTTCGCTGGCGCTTGGAAGATGGCCAAGGATGTGGATCAATTTCTATTGAGATCGCTTCTTGCAGGCGCATTCAGCGGGACCCCGGATCAACTTATTGATGACCTTGTTGCCAATATAAGACAAATGCAAGCTTTTAACGCCGACGACCTCTTTGAAGTAATTCGTTCCCAAGGGCGTAGCCTTGAGCTTACCGAAGACCGCTTTTGGCAAATGGGTTACGGCTCTGACGCGATTCATCTCCTTTTTAACCTTTGGTACCGCAGTTTCAACTATACTCCAGCTTACGAAAACAACTTGCCACAGGTAGACCATATTTTCCCCCAAAGTGTACTTCGGAAAGTAAAGACCCTCAATCCTCGAACTGGGAGAAATGATCTTATGAAGTACAAAGAAGGCGAACGCAATCAATTGGCGAACTGTATGCTACTGACACAACAAGAAAATGGTGCGGGAGGCAAAAGCGATACGCTTCCTGAGATCTGGTTTGCCGACAAGGACGAATCTTATCTTGAGATGCATATGATACCCCGCGATCGGAACCTATGGAAAATTGATCGCTTCGAAGAATTTATCACCGCAAGACAGCGAATAGTGCTTGAGAGGTTTCGCCACTTGCTTTCTGGGTCGAATAAGACGGGTTTTCATGCAGTGTTTTCGAGTACCGATACAGCCCAATTATAACTGTCATGCTTTTTTCACTTAAAATCTTCAGCTTTCCTGTAAAGATCCGTCATTTTTTTCCAGGGTATGGCTATTGCCAAAAAATGCCAATTGCCGGAATGCTCCCAATTGAAAGTATATTGATTTGCAAGTGTCACAGTTACATGTTCACGGCCCTTACTGTACCCACAAGTAATTGGCGTACCCAGCGGGTTGCAATAGCCGTCGTGCATGGCAAACAGGGTGCCGACGCCACGTAACGATTTGTTTCGATAAATCCGACTATCAGTAATCATGAAAAAACGACCAAAGGTGTACGGCACCGGACAAACAAGTTCTAAAGATTCGATATCGACATACGCGTCGATCCGTCCATAATCCTGTGCCCCTTGTTGCGCGGTCTTAAATTTCAATTCAATTGCGCACTTCACGCCAGCATTAGGGAACGAGCACGAAATGTCAACGAATTTAGATTTACCGCGAATATTTTCAACGCGGGTTTCTAGATCAACATGAAACATATCGTCTCGCGATGTACAGAAAAGCTGCCCAACTGATGAAATTACATTTGCAAAATGATGCTGAAACGGCGCTTCCCTTAAGATTGGGTGCCGTCCAGCAATAAAGCGCGAGCGAAAAATATCCCAAGATAGATCCACGCAGCGGCTCAAACGTTCGACATAACACTCAGGGACTATTGGTTCGAAGACTTTCACCATCGGAGTTATTTAACCTAATTTTGTGCACGTCAATTTTTGTAAACCATGTGATGGGCTAAAGACAAATCGCGATTTGCTCAAATGTCTGGGAACCTGAAGTTTCGTCCACCGCTCCAGCGGCCACTATTAGGAGACCGTTCTCAATTTACTTTGACTCGCCTAGTTCTGCTACCATAGAATTTCGGGATGATTGAGTTATTTGACAAAAGTGTTTCATCCATAAATTCGTCTCGAAATCAACCGCCCATACAAAGCAACCCTTTTGTCCACGTGTCATCAGTGTGCGATAAGTATTTTTGATGATTGCCGAAGCAACTCGATCCGCTTCCAACGGATTCGTCTTTCGCATTTTTTGATAACCTTTGATCGAGGAATCATTTTTTGAACGAGCTTTTGGGACGGTAAGGACTTCACCATCGCGGACGATCAGGTCGGGCCCGATGATTACGCCCACGTACCCAAGCTCCAATCCTTGGCAAGTGTGAATGCAACCGATTTGGTCGATGGAGTCTTTCTTTAGTAACCAAAGCTGCCCATCATCGGCCAAATTCCATTTCATGTTGAAATTGTATTTAGGAAAGGAAATATCGAATTTCTTGGAGTCTTTTTTGCTGATCCAATCCCAACAATATCCGGCAACCAAGCGCGCGGTATTTTCTGTACCATTTTTTGCTTCAATCAATTCCCTCAATTCCTGAGGCGAATCACAAACCTGAAAATCATAGTCGACGCCTTCCAGACAGTCGTTGGCTGTTTCCCTAATTTGCAATGCCTGGTCAAGCCAGGCCAAATAACCATCAGATCCATTGCAGCGAAATTGCGACGGCAGTTCCATCTCAACGACTTCCGCTTTCGCCGCTTTTGCCCACTTCAGAATCTCCTCGCGCGAACCGATGTCACTGAAGGTAACGCGCTGATCTTCATCTAAAAAGAAAATAGACAAGCGAGCTGCATTGATGATCTCTTGAATCTGGTTTTCGCCTTTATTTTTGAACATCCCCGATTTCGCAACGGCGCGGTGAGCTTCGTCAACGATTATCGCATCAAACGAATCGGGTTCGGCGTCGTGATAAAAACCAGTGTTCTTGAATAGATTTGCGATTCTCGTCTTACTTAGAGTTCCCGACAAAATGCTTTGATATACCTCACGAGGGGCAGAGTTTCTTGTTGCGTAGTGTACTAATTTACGCCTGTTCGTCAGTTCCACCAACAAATTGATCGCGACTACCGACTTGCCAGTTCCTGGACCGCCTTTCACTATCAGTACATCTTTCACACCACGTTCGACCCGACTAGCCAATGATAGCCCCATTTCATAGCAGACTTTTTGCTCATCGATCAACGTGAACTCTTTCTTGCCTTTCAGAAGCTTAGACAAGTGAGATGTCAGGCTCTTGGATGGTCGAATCTTGGCTTGGTCGATTTGATAAATTAACTCGCAACGGTCGCCAGTCGATATTCTTTCGCTAATAAAAAGTCTCAATTGATCGTCTTCGCCATTCAAAAATACTGGAGCTTTAGACAATACGTCTTCATAACTTGAATGCCGCACCGCCCCATCCTCAACACAATTATGCAAGTACGCACATGGATGAATCCCAATTTGTTGTTCGTACACCAAAGAATTGAAGTCCCGAAGAAATTGCGCGTAGCTCCAGCTTTGATACGAGGGGTGAGGCACATCTCGCTTACCTCCGCCGAGCACAGTGCGAACAACCTCATGCAACCCGGTTGCCTCAACGATCGTCCATTGCTTGAGTTCAATGATGACAACCGCCGATTTCTGGTCAATTCCTTTCCCTGTAATTAGAAAGTCGATTCGCTTGGCACTTTGGGGAATCCTGTACTCGATCGCGATGCCAATATCGTCGCGCAATCCGTCATGGTCCAGCAAATTCCCCATGTAGTTAAGTGAATTGTGAAACGCAGCCAGCTCGCTTTGACCGGGCGTCTGGCCAAAACGCTGTTTAAAGAGCGAGGCAACTGCGCGAGCGATACGGTTAGCTTTGACGTCTTCGACAAATTTTGCTTTTGAAGCAGAGTAGAGAATCATAATTCCCTTGAAGAAAAAAATGTTTATGTCTTATCCGGCATCAAGAAAACATGGTTTTCGATGATCAACGCTCGAACTAAGCAAATCCAAATTCGAGGAAACTGGATTTCCTGCATTGGACCAAGACTCTGATCTTGGCGGAATTTGGCTCGTGATACAACCAGTCAAAGTTCCCAAAAAAATGAAACGTATGGACCAAACGTGTCCGGTTCTCGACTTAGTCTCATTTCTTTCGTTAGCCTTTGGCCAGATAGTCAAAGGTCGTGAGATAATTTGTGATATATAAATCTGGCGGGCATCATGACTTCTTGGGGACTTTACATCGAGGTAAAACGCAATGAGACAACTTGTTCAGCGAGCCTCAAATCAGTGAATTACTTGATTGGTTGGTTTCGTGGCTTGTCGATGGATGACTCGGCAAGGATTGAAGAGAAACTGCGAAGTATCGAGACCAGTGCGCGACAGGGCCAGCTGTGGGCAGAGCAGGTTCAGTTTCGCTGGCAAAAATGTACGGCTAAGTCGCTGGAGGCTCTCGATGAGGAATGCACGGCCAGCGGTGATGTGCTGGGGGTGGGTGAATGGGTCGAATATTGTCGCTCGGTGCAGTACACGCTTAGGAGATTCGCGGTTAACAACGTCAATGACTCGCTGGACGCGACTTGGCGGCGGTGGCGAAAGGCGTTTCCGGTTAGGATCAAGGCTACGGACCAACAGACTTATTTCGATCCCCAAGATGCGGAAATGTTCGTAGGGATTACCGAACAAGGTGATTACTACCAACCCTACGAACCAACTCCGATTCTATACCGCCATGACCAAGACTATTGGTCGTTGGTGACTGTGACAAGTAATCGAAATGACCCGTCCGAGTGGTCAGCGACCTTTGAGAAAGTGCTCGATGACGTAGAAGCCGTGCGTTGGTTTTTCTCGCAGGGGATGGATCTGCCAAGAGGGCTTGATGAAATTCGCCGCAAAGTGGCGATCAATCCCTTTCGGTTTCCACTGGAAGACGCCATTCCGGTGCTACCCGCCGACGAATCGACAAGCGATGCCGAAACGGTCCATGAGGCAGGTCTCGAATCCGATCAAAAAGAAGAAGTTGCCGACGGTTCGACGAATGCAAATGAAAGCAGTTCGCCACCGCCACCGTTTGAGACAACGACAGGCAATTGGTGCGATACAAGTGACCTGGCTAATTTGATCGGCACATCAGTTCCGAACTTGCAAACCTACCGCAAAAACGCAAAGGTCAATGATACTGATTCACATGGCAAATGGGGAATTGATTGCGTGGGCGCGTTTCGGCGGAATTGCGATGGAAAACGAGTTTACTATTACTTGCCAAGTCTCAGCCCGAATTACAAATACCGCTTAAACAGGAATCAATCTAAATCGGAACAGACCGCCACCGAATGCACCGAGCCTCAACTCGCAGAAGTAAAGGAACAGTAAACAGCCGTGAATCAACGATTCTCAAATGTCCTTTGGAATTCGGGTTTCGAACTGGGAGGACTGCACGATATATCAAAATATCAAAGTCCTGCCAACGGGGATGCGGCAGGGATACGCCGGGATACGCCGGTTCGATAAATCTGTAACCAATAGACGGGCACGGGGATAGGACGGTAAATCGAGCACAAATTGAATACTGGCGATTTCCAACGGACAGATTTCTACAGGGATGAAACAGGGATCGATCGGTGTCTTTTAGGCCCTCAAAAAAATTTAAATTTTTACCAATCAATCCCCGATGACGAACGGAGACAACTTGCACAGGATTGTGACCAATGACCGCCGCTTGTGTGGTCTGGTCCGTCTCTCTTTTTTTGTGCAAGGAGTTTTCACTCATGGATCCGTCAAGGTCACCAAAACAACTGCTCACCATTCAGGATGTCGCGGAGCTGTGCGGCATTTCTAATGAACATGTCCGCCGGCTGGTGGACCGAGGGGCTTTTCCAAAACCAATTCGACTCGGACGCTCGGTCCGCTTTCGCTTGTCCGATGTGATGGCCTGGGTCGAGTCTGGCTGCTCGCCAAGCCAACGGCCTACCACTGGCGAAAACTTGAAAGGGGGTGCCTAATGCTAACTCCTGCTGAAATCGAATTACTGGCTGATGCCATTGCCGAACGAATGGCCGAGCGATTGGCCGGGCGGTTGGCCGAAGGTGAGGGCTTGATCGATGTTCACGAAGCGGCACGGCTGCTGGGCTGTTCGGTGCCTACGGTCGAGCGACTGGTAAGGCATGGAAAAATCCCCTCGGTGAAACTCGGTCGGCTAAGGCGATTCCGCCGCGCTGATTTGTTGGGCGTCAGCGATAAGGGGGACACCCATGCGTGATCAACATCCCTCAAAAAAGCACTGCACCAGCTACAGCATTGATGAACTCAAAAATCTTGCTGCGGGGCGGTGGGAGCAGATCTTGACTGATGCGGGGATGCCTGCCGATTCGCTCGGCGGTCGGCGCGGTCGGCCTTGTCCTCGGTGCGGTGGTCGCGATCGATTTGCCCCGATGATTGATCTGGCTGAGCGCGGGGCGGTGATGTGCCGGCATTGTTTTGCCGGTGGAACTGATCCACGGCCCGGTGATGGGCTGGCGACGCTGCGGTGGTGGCTGAGCTGTTCTGTGGCTGATGCGTGTCGCTGGTTATCGTCTTGGCTGGGCGTCGATCGTGGCCAGCAGGCACCGATGGTGCGGCGTGCGATCGAGCGTCGGCTCATAATCCCCGATACGCCGGCTGACGATCGATTCGCGACGATGGTTGAACAATGGCAATGCACCATGCGGCCTGAGTGGCTGCGGCGC
>JBGSMY010000296.1:0-35178 GCA_041739975.1 Pirellulaceae bacterium | reverse complement strand
CTTCAGACAGCCATTATACGAATCAAATCCGCGCAGGTTCAATTAATGATTAGCCCTGAAACCCAACGCCTCGCGATTTGTGCGGAGGTTATAAGAGGTGGTTAAAACCAAATCACCGCTGATTTGCGGTGCCGTAATCGGTTCGTCGGCTAGTCCCGGTACACTCCATAATTCTTCGCCATCCCACGAAACGGCTCGCAGATGAAAAGGTTCATAATATAAAATTTGTCGACCGGCTGGCGATTCCCAGATGGTGGGAGTCGACCAGCTGGAAGCTGGGCCAGCTCGTTCTTTTTCCCAAAAGACCTTGCCCGTTGTCGGCTCGACGGCCATCAGCACAGACTCGACTTCTGTCGCAAAGAAAAGGATTAACCGCTGGTCGTAAATGATCGGTGAGGCCGCCGACCCAAACAGGTTGGCTTGGGGCGGACGATCAATTTGCCAAAGTAATTTGCCATCGAGGTCAAAACAACGCGCACCCAGCGAACCAAAAACGGTCACGATTCGTCGGCCATCGCTGGTGGGCGTACAACTGGCCGGTCCATGTTGGGGATGAGTTTTTTCAACCGCTACGGCAGGCTCTCGATGTTGCCACAATTCGCGTCCCGTTTTCAGATCATAGCACAGCGTGGAAAATTCTTGATTGAGGAAGGCCGTCAGGATCACGCGATCATCCACAATAATCGGCGATGAATGACCGGGCGGCACGGCAACTTTCCATCGCGACGTCTGGGGGGCCAATTGGCTGGGCAATTTTACTTCACCTTCCAAATGACCTCGTCCCAGCGGACCGCGAAATTGCCGCCAGTCGTTGCGACCGGTGGGCTTTAAGCGTTCCATGGGCTGGGCCAAGGCGGAGGTCGTCAACGTCAAAACCGCGAACCAAACGGCAAATCGGCCAATTACGTTCATAACTCTTGTACCATCCAGTCGTCAAAAATCGCTTGCCAAAGTTTTAATCACTCAACCCTAATCGATTGCTCGACGCCAGTTCCCTAGTCTTAATTGTATTCCAATTGATGAGACGGTATTACTAGGGAGTCATCGCGATAAACTCGGGACATAAGCGAAAGCGGTCTGGTTTGCGACAGGCAATCCTTCGACAACGCGCAGCTCAAGGGCTTCCGACCGTCGCGGCCTGAAATCGCCAGGCGAATTTGCGAGAATCAGGATTGTCGCTGGGGTTCAGGGCATCGTAATAAGCGTTCTCGGCATCTGCCAATTCATAACGCAATGGAGCCATACGGGTCTTAAACAATTGATGCAATTTTCCAACGCGACTAATTTCAGATTTCACATCGCGGACTAAATCGTCGTGCAGTTGTTTTGCCTCCTTCATTGCCGCCTGGACTTTCTTGAGAAAATCGTCTGCTTGGTCCACTTCCAATTTGTCAATGTAGAAACCTGTAACTGTCAGGATTTTGCCACCTTTGCCGGCAAACGATTTCGTCTGAGCGCTGGTTTTTTTAACGCTCTCTAAAGTATCCAGCACAAAATTAAAAGCTTTTATGGGATCATCGACTTGTCCTGCAACCCCTGTTTTGTTGGGACCGAGTTGGTTGTCGAGCATAAAGTCCCCCAAGGCCAAAGCACCTTTAGTGACGATACTAAGACCGGGTACGACCAAGGTTACGGTGTTGACGACGAAGCCGAGTGCCTGTTGAATTTGAGCTTCGATTTTGAGCGCAAACGCTTCGCGTTCCAAATCGGCAAGTTTTGTTTTAACTTTTTGAAGTTTGGCAAATTGGACTGCCAAACCATAGGTTCGCACGCTGGCAGCTCCCATAATCAGCGTAATGATTGGGATCGCCTCGGCCTCACGAAGTTTGATGTCGGCAACATCAATTGCCAACTCATAGAGCTCCATCAAGTAATAGAATTGATTCGGGTCCGGGGAACGTTTGTCCCGCAACAACAAATCAAATCCCCACAACAATGCCTCGCGTATATTTTCAACCCGATCCACTCCAAATGGAAACAATGCTCCATAACGGGTGTCGATTCGCCACAACGCATTTTTCGCTTGGGGCAACCGTTTGTTAATTTGTTCACGGCCAAAGTAATCTAGGCTTTTCCAGTCGTCGTGGAATTCTGAATCCAAATGACTATTGATGCGGTTAATTTCCTGTTGGTTAAATACTCGTTCCGTAGCCATGGCGTTCCTCCAAAATTGTTAAAATCGGTCAATTCGGACACAAAATCGGTGCCTACCCCGATGGACTAGGTTGTTGTCTAGCGATCCAAATGCCGTGCAAAGATCGTCAGTTCATACAATCAAGCGGAAATGCCTCCAGAGTTACCCAACGCCAAACAGAATATTTTGTAAAAACTCGCAAATCCTGCTACAATTCCCACCATGAACGATCCAACTGCGTTATTTGCGGCCGCTGAAGCGGGCGATGCCCAAGCTGGGGAGCAATTGTTCCAACTGGTCTATCGCGAACTGCGCCAACTGGCCGCTGCCCGAATGGCCCGAGAACGAATGGATCATACGCTGACAGCAACGGCACTGGTTCATGAAGTTTGGTTGCGTTTGTGCAGTGGATCCGCTCCGCAGGCCTGGGCGGGACGAGCTCATTTTTTTGCCGCTGCTGCTGAATCCATGCGACGCATCTTGATTGATCAAGCCCGACATCACAAATCACTCAAGGCGGGCGGGCAGCGAGAACGCGTGCGTTTGTCGGTCGTCGAACCTATTGTGAATCAGTCGGAGATCGATATTTTGGCACTCAACGAAGCACTTGAGAAATTGGCGAGTATCGATCATCGTAAAGCGGAATTAGTAAAGTTACGTTTTTTCACGGGATTAACGAACCAAGAGGCGGCAGCGGTTCTGGGGATCTCCACATCCACCGCTGACAACGATTGGGCTTATGCCCGCAGTTGGCTAAAGGTCGAACTCGACGAAAATGCCGCCAATTCCCAGCGTCCTGCCGATTAATTCATCAACAAGTTGGGTAATTCACCTGGCGATTACGCATTGATAGTGGATTCCCATTCGATCGTCCGAATAGCGGGCGACACCATTTTGCATAAACCGCAAGTAAAAGTCGCATTTTTATGACCGAAGAAGAAGTTTTTCTACAAGCGCGACGAATTTCTAATGCTCGCGAGCGCGAAACGTTTTTGAGAAACGTCTGTGTCAACGATGAAAAACAATTGGCTCGCTTAAAAAAACTTCTCGACGTTGATCGGCAACAACCAGATTTCCTGGAGACCCCTGCCCTCGCCTTTTCTGAAACAATAGTACAAAACCCGGCAGAATCCGTTGGCCAAGTCATCGATAAATATGAACTCCTGGAGCTCGTCGGCGAAGGCGGTTTTGGTTTGGTGTTTCGCGCCCAACAACTGAGACCCGTCGAGAGAATTGTCGCGATCAAGCTGATCAAGCCAGGAATGGACTCTCAACAAGTTGTCGCTCGCTTTTCACTGGAACAGCAAGCCTTGGCGCGAATGAACCATCCGCAAATTGCAGCTATTTTTGATTGCGGCCAAACGGCTAGCGGACGACTTTGGTTTGCCATGGAATATGTTCCGGGTGTGAATATCACACAATTTGCCGACCAACACCGGTTGTCATTGGCCGATCGAGTCCGCCTGATCGTCGATGTATGTTCGGCCGTAGAGCACGCTCATCAAAAAGGAATTATCCATCGCGATCTCAAACCAACGAATATTTTGGTGGTTGCCGATGGAAAACGATGGCAATTAAAAGTTATCGACTTTGGAATCGCCCGAGCGGTGGATAATTCGTTGAACGAACAGTCGCGATTGACTCGCGGGGCTCAACTGATGGGAACACCGTTGTACATGAGTCCCGAACAAACAGTTGGTGATACCTCCGACATCGATACGCGAGCCGATATCTATTCACTAGGATCCGTGCTCTACGAACTGGTTACAGGCGTTACGCCCTTCGAAGGACTTTCTTCGACTAACGCGACTTGGGAAAAAATCCTACATGAAATTCGCGAAGTCGATCCAAAGCGCCTAAGTGCATGGTTTGCGTCTGATCCAAATAGAGCCGCGGTATCGGCTGAACGGCGGCAATCGTCGACAACTAAATTGATTGCCGATTGTCGCCGCGATCTCGATTGGATCGCAATGAAGTGTTTGGAAAAAGACCGCAATCGACGCTACCGTTCGGTGAGCGAATTGCGTGAAGACCTGGATCGGTATTTGCAAGGCGATGTGGTCCACGCTGGCCCACCTACGCTGCTCACAACATGGCGGAAATACTGGAAACGCAATCAACGTGCCATTGCCCTGATGGCAACGCTTGTCGGCTCTTTAACTATCGGCTTGATTGTCAGTTTAAGCCAAGCATACCGCGCATCGCGAGCGGAATTACAAGCCAAACAAGACCGGGATAATGAGCGGGCCGCTCGGATCGAAGCAGACGAGCAAACAAAAGTTAGTCAGGCAGTGACGAAGTTTTTAACAGAAGAATTGCTGCAGCAGGCCGATATTGCGAATCAACTCGATAGCCAGAATCGCAATCCTGAAATAACGGTCCGCGAAATACTGTTGCGGGCGGTGAGCCGGATCCCCAATCGATTCGATTCGATGCCGCGAGTCGAGGTTGTGATTCGCGATACGTTGGCTAATTCCCTTTTAGGAATTGGTGATTTCCAGGAAGCTAGGAATCAATCTAAGACAGCGGTCGAAATTGCCAACCAAAATTTACAAGAGCATGATCCGCAGCGTTTAAGAGCACAACACACGTTTGCTACGATACTTGCCGAGACCGAGGATCCCCACGCCGCCATTGAGATTTTGGAGCGTCTCGCAGCGGCATATCACGACATTGAAGGCCCTGAACACTCAAATACCCTGCGCATCCGTCAGACCTTGGCGAAAGCGCTGGAAGCTGCCGGGCGATTCTCGGAAGCACAACAACAAGTAATTGAGGTATTGGCCATTTGTGAATCCCGCTCAAGTCCTGATCACGGCGAGACTCTGCACGCGCGAAACAATTTGGCATTGCTGTGGAGCAAGATGGGACAACCTGCCAAGGCAGAGGCGTTGTTGCGTCAAGTCTTGGATTCTCGAACCGCGTTGCAAGGTGAAAGCCACCCGTTGACCATCAGAGCCACGCACTCATTGGCAACCAATCTGTATTTGCAAAGGAAACTGGAGGAAGCGGAAGCACTTTATCATCAAGCAGAATCATTGGCTCAAAAATACTTGGGACCGAGTCATCCAGATACATTGGCGATACTCAATGATCTGGGAAATCTATATGCCGACACCAATCGCCGCGATCAAGCGTTGAAAACTTATCAACAGGTCTTGGAGCTGCGACGACAAAAACTTGGTGAACGCAATCCGGCCACATGGGATGCCATGAACAACTTGGCAATCCATTATGCCGAAGATGGTGATACAACACAGGCGATGGAGTTGTTAACGAAGGTGGTCGAGTTGCGGAAAGAATTTAGCGGCCCGGCCCATCCCGATACGCTATTGGCGCTAAACAACTTGGCTTATTTTTACCAATCGTTAGACCAATATCCGCAAGCTGTTAAACTTTTTAAAGAAGCTTGGGAAAATTCCAAAACGGAGCTTCCTGCCAGTCATCCGACAGTGATCACTTTGGCGACAAATTACGCCAGTGGACTTGCACAACTGGCCGAGTGGGAACAATCGGCCGCGGTCATGCGCGAGAATCTATTGGCCACGCGGCAACATTTTGGCGACCAGTCTGTTGAGTATGCAGCACAATTAGGGCGATTGGCTTTGGTGCTAATTGAGATGGAGCAATGGGTGGAGGCCGGATCACTTGCCCAAGAGGCCTGGGCGATTCGACAGAAGGTAGGGCCAGATCGCTGGGCGACCGGTTGGGCGCAATCGTTGGTAGGACGAATCCAAAGTAAAACTACTGAAACGGCGACGGCTTTAGAGAACTTAGTTGCCGGAGCTGAGGCGGTATCCGCTCGGTGGGATCAAGTCGCTAAAAATGGCCGCGGTAATGCCGTGCAGGCGTTTGATTGGCTGATCGAAGTCTATGAACGCGATCAACGGCCGGACCTCGCTCAAAAATGGCGTGAAGTGCGCGACGAACGTATGAAAAACTGAGAACGTATGAAAAACTGAACAATTCAACAGCGTAGCTCGATGGTCCGCAATCGATCCGATCACACAGCGAGCGAGTACCTGCAAGATTCCTTTGCCGCGGCTCATCCCACGTCATGCACCCGCGGCAGGGTCCCCATGGCTATCGCGCCATGCACCCTCCCGTTGAACCCTGAGGTTGCTAGAGTTGATCCTGTCGTATGTTGAGCTGGTACCCGAAAACGCGCCCTCGTCGCCGCGGATTTTGCTGTTAGCGTCTGGTGAGGTGGCTAACCAATATCTTGCAAATTCTGCTCTGGCTTGCCGTGAAACGATTGAGCGGGTAACGACCTCGATTGCTGGGAGTTAATCCTGCCGAGTGGTGAGTGTGTACCCGACATCGCGCCGTCGCCGTCGCGGATTTTGCTGATTGAGTCGTTTGGAATGGATAATCAAATTCCAGCAAAATCCGCTCTGGCTTGCCGTTAATCGATGGCGCTGGCAACGATCGAGTATGCAACGACGGCAATTGCCGGGAAATCGCGTCAATACTCAAATTCCCTAACCCTAACAAAAAATCCACCTTTTTCTATTTTCCGGGAATCAAACCGCCTATCATAGGTACTTCATCTTTAACCCAACACTCATTTACTAGAACTCATGCTAGATGACGATAAACGACAACTTTTTCAGTCGGCAGTGGAGCAGTTTTCTGACTCGACATACCGCGTTGCGTATCGCATGACGTCAAATCATGAGCTGGCTCGAGAGTTGGTTCAGGAATCTTTTTTGGCTGCTTGGCAAAACATCGATCAACTAAATAAATCGGAAGCCTTGGCAGGTTGGCTGTTTGCCATCCTCCGCAACCAATTCTCCAAACAACGGGTGCGGGAGGGTCGAAATCAACACCAAGGACTAGTGTTCGAGCCCTCAGTCAGCATGAAAGATTCAAGTGAGGTCGACAGTGTCCAGCAAGCGATTAACCAACTCGACGAGGACCATCGATTGCCAATCATTTTAGTTTCAATGGAAGGCTGGTCGGTGGATGAGGCTTCAAAGTCGTTGGGAATTCCGCGCGGGACCGTCCTATCGAGGCTCCACCGCGCTCGCTTGCGATTGAAACAACTACTAATGGTTGATTGGCAGTCATCGGGTAAATAATCATGAACGACGAAGAATTTGAACTGGATCTCACGAGACAACTGCGAAATGTGGCAATGCCTGCGGATTTGAAAGCCAATTTGCTGCGAATTCCAGAGATCACAATCATTTCGAACGATGTCACGACCGGGGCGCCACAATCTTTGTCACCGCAATTATCGTCACCACAATCGCTCTCACGTTCCTCGCGCTCTTACGGTATTCGATACGTCGCATTGGCTGCTTCTTTGTTAGGGCTCGCTTCCATTGCTGGATGGTGGGCTTTGTCTAACTCCCAGCCATCGCAAATCGAAGTGACGCAAAAAATTAACGATCCGGAGTCGCAAGCAAAAATTAATGGCTTTCCAAGCGTAGACCGGTCTTCCGAACAGGACACGGAAAAACAATTGGTTGAACTGGCGGAGATCGATCGGCAACTGAAATCACTGCAGCTCGAGTACGATCAATTGGAACAGGTTCGGTGGAATCAACTTGCGAAAAAAACAGAGGTCCCGACGTCCGAAGAAATCGAAAAGGAAAGCGATCATTGGAGGGCGTCCGTGATCCTTAATTCAGCTGAAACAGCATTAACTTCGTTTGGAAAAAACGGCTCAATCCAAGAACAGCTCGAATTTGTGGTCGGTCGGTTTCCACAAACCGGCGCAGCCACAGAAGCGCGAAAATTATTGGCTCAATTTTGACAAAACATTTTTCTCAAATTTTAATCAGGAATCTCAAGATGTTAAAAACCTTATTATCGTGGTCTGTGTATTCTGTAGTCGCTGCCGTAGCGATTCTTTCCTCAGCCAGCGTCCCAGGACAAACGGTCCTCATTCAAGATGATGAGGCCGTGATCGAAAAGCATCGGCAAGCCGTCATGGCCTTACAAACGAAACGCGATCAGCGTATCGAGCAATTGCGGGGGCTTGAAGCAGAAATCGATCGAAGGTCGTCAATGGTTGGCCAGTTGGAGCAAACGCTGTTCGACGCCAATTTATCGATGCAATCTTATCCTGAAGTACTGGCCATGTTGCAAACCATGCGAGTACAACTGAAAGTCGACCTAGCAGGTTTACGAACACGACAGAAAATGATTCGAGAGTTTTACCCCGTCGACGATAAGGAAGATCAGGTCAATCAAAAAAAATTGGCCATCGCGGAGAGCATGTTAGAGTTAGCTCAGCAGCGCGTGGAGCGCGCCGAATTACTGGTTGAAAAAGGCACCATTCCGACCAGCGATCTTTCCGCGGCTCAGATCGAACTGCGACAGGCCGAGCTGCGGGTCTTGGAAAGTCAGTCCACTATTCTTCACGCACGACAACAATCGACTCAAGACAATCGCGAGATTGTCATTGAACTTAGCGAAAAAGAAGCAAAGTTGACCGAAGTCGAGTCGCTTCTCAAATCAGCAGCCGAGGCCCGATCGACGATTCGAGAAATCGAAACGCTGCAACAAGCTAACAGGCGAATGGAAACTGAAACTCAAAATGTTTCGGCAGCGCTGGCCACGCTCCAAGATGAATTAATAACCAGATCCGAAAAATTGAAGCAATTGGAAGCGGAACTCTCGAAGTTGCTCGACAAGTCAAAATAGAACCTAGATCCTTTGATCACTTCCCTGTACTGCGTTCGCGGTTGTAACCATTTCACTGTACGAGAGATCGGTCGGGATTTATCGCCATCCATGAAACGCAAAATCAGCTAGGATTACACAAATTGGCATCGACGTCGCTCCCGGCCTGATTTTAAAACCCTGTTGGATCTTCCAGCAGGGTTTTATTTTTGACTGTCAGAAATCGATCAACGTCATAGTTTTCTGCTAGGTTTTACACCGAGAACATCGGTCTTTCCGCCTAATTTCGTTTGGAAAACCAAAAAAAACTAGGTGGCTACTCCTTTAAGTCCGACACCCAATATTTGACGAGCTACGATCATTGAATGTCGTTAAAGTCGTTTCCTCACGCCGCGACGAATAATAACGATTGATTGTTGGCCTAAGAATTTTGGACTGGACCATACAGCCGCGATAACTTTGATTAGACTGGCTGTAGTTTTCGACACTTACAAAAATCTATTTTTTCAAGAACAGTGGCCTCGACAAACCACTGCGATTTGTTTGGGAATGTTTTTTAATTTTTTTGGATTTCAACATGATTCGATCGCTCAAATTTCGGAAAGCCACACTTTGGTTAGGAAGTTGGCTACTTGGTTCTCTGGCGGTGTTGGGGTGGGCTCAAATTCAACCTTCAGCGGGAATGATTCGATTTCCCGATGTCAGTGCCGAGAAGATCGTATTTGTCTATGGCGAAGACCTGTGGACCGTGGACCGCGCGGGCGGCGTTGCGCAGCCGCTGGCTTCTCCCGCTGGTGAAGAGTCATTGCCGCGATTCAGCCCGGACGGAGCGACGATCGCATTTGTCGGAAACTACGATGGCAATCAAGATATTTACACGATTCCCGTCAGTGGCGGACCCGCTCAGCGTGTGACCTATCACCCCGCCAACGAATTACTCTGCGATTGGACGCCTGGCGGCAAGCTGTTGTTTTCGTCGAGCGCCTACACCGGACTCGATCGACAAACACACTTGCTTACCATTGCCGTCGATGGCAGCGATGAACAGGTGTTGCCACTGCCCTATGGCAACAATGGTGCACTGGATGCCGAAGGTAAATGGTTGGCGTACACGCCTTATAATGCCGACTATCGCACTTGGAAACGCTATCGCGGAGGGATGGCTCCCGATGTATGGCTGTTCAATTTGGAATCCAAACAATCAAAACAAATGACGGATTTCGAAGGCACCGATACGATTCCGATGTGGCATGGAAGTAACGTCTATTACTTGTCGGATGCAGGTCCTGAGCATCGATTGAATATCTGGCGCTACGATTCGAAAACGGGAGAACGTAAACAAGTTACTAATTTTTCCGATCACGATTGCCGCTGGCCATCGATGGGACCTGGAGCCCAAGGTCAAGGCGAAATCGTGGTGACCAGCGGAGCACATCTGTTCTTGATTGACTTGGCTTCGGAAAAGTCGCAAACGATTTCGATTACGGTCCCCGGCGATCGTCCCAAAATTCGACCTCGAACTGTAAACGTGGCAGAAAGTGTGGATGCAGCCGATTTGTCGCCTTCGGCCAAACGAGTTGTCGTTTCTGCGCGGGGAGATTTGTGGACCCTACCTGCTAAAAACGGCTCGCCGCGAAACTTGACTCGAACCAGCGGCGCGGCAGAGAGAGATCCGGCTTGGAGCCCCGATGGTCGCTGGATTGCCTATTTTTCCGATGTTACGGGTGAATACGAACTGTATGTCATCCCAGCCGATGGATCCGCCCCGGCCGAGCGTTTGACTCAGGATGGTAACTGCTATCGATATAGTCCGATCTGGTCGCCCGATTCCAAGTGGATTGCGTTTTCCGATAAAACCGGCACCTTATCCCTCTATTCGTTCGCAACTAAGTCCATACAAGTCGTCGATCGCGAGCCCACCTCTGGCCCGGTCAATGTCGACTGGTCGCACAATAGCGAATGGATTGCGTATTCGCGCACCGTAGGTGAGCGAGCACCGAGCAATGCAATTTTTGTCTTTAATGTGATTGATCAGAAACGCCATCAATTGACCGCTGGCTTCTTTTACGACGCTCAACCGGTATTTGATCGCAAGGGAGAACACTTGTTCTTTGCCAGCTCGCGCTCGTTCCAATCGCCGAAGTACGAAGATTTGGGAACAACGTTTATCTATGCGGGTACCGAAGTGTTGGTTGCCTTACCGCTTCGAGGAGACGTTAAATATCCGTTTGCGGATGAAAGCGACGAGGAGGTTGCCAAAGAAACCAAGGCTGACAAACCGGAAGATAAACCGGCCGACAAGCCAACAACAGAACCACAGCCTGCAGCTGGCGAAGAAAACAAATCCGACAAACCAGCTGCCCCTGCAGAAACAGCAGATGGTGCCGCGGAAAAATCAAAAGAACCTGCCGATAAAAAATCAGATGAGCCGACCGTTCAACGGTTTGCCATTGAGGTTGAAAATGCGGAGTACCGCGCGTTCCAAATTCCGGTTCGTCCCGGTAACTTTGGCGGGATCGCGGTCAACGACAAGGGACACTTGATCTATACTCGTACCCCAGGTCGCGGTACGGATGGCCGCCCTGCGATTCACTTGTTCGATTTAACTGACAAGAAACGTGAAGAGAAGAAAGTAGTGGAGGATCGCGGCCAGTTCGTGATGTCCGCTGATGGTAAGAAATTACTTGTTTCGCAGCGCAATACGTCGCATATCATCGATGCCGCCGCGGATCAAAAACTGACCGACGCGGTACCCACCGAGGGCATGCAAGTGACCGTTGACCCGCGAGTGGAATGGCAACAAGTTTTCAATGAAGCTTGGCGAATCCAACGAGACTTTTTCTATGACCCCAATATGCATGGCGTTAACTGGGAATCAGTTAAGAAACAGTATTCGGCACTATTGGCGGATTGTGTTTCACGACGCGATGTCAGTGTCATCATTTCGGAAATGATCTCAGAACTCAACGTGGGTCATGCGTATTATCGCGAAGGCGATGTCGAACGCGGTCCAGTTGCCAATGTCGGTTTGTTAGGCGCTCGCTTAGAGCGTTCCGGCGATGCCTATCGGATTGCCGAGATCTATCGGGGGGCCGCCTGGGATGTTGATGCACGCAGTCCCTTAGAATTAGCGGGAATCAAAGAGGGGCAATTTGTCCATGCAGTTAACGGAGTTGCACTGAATCAATATCCAAACCTTTATGCCGCCTTTCAGCGTTTAGGTGGATTGACGGTGGTGTTAACGATCAGCGACCAAGCGACTTTGGACGGCACCGCAAAGAAAGTTCCGATGAAGTTGCTGACCAACGATGGCGAACTGCGATATCGGGCTTGGGTCGAACGAAATCGCCGATATGTGGCGGAAAAATCGAATGGCCGAGTTGGCTATATCTATGTCGTCAACACTGGCGTACCCGGACAAAATGAACTGGTCCGTCAATTCTATGGCCAACTCGATAAAGACGCTTTGATTATCGATGATCGCTGGAATGGTGGCGGTCAGATTCCCACTCGATTTATCGAATTGCTCAACCGTCCCGTAACCAATTATTGGGCGCGGCGCGATGGTACCGATTGGACTTGGCCACCCGATTCGCATCAAGGTCCAAAATGCATGTTGATTAACGGCCTGGCTGGTTCGGGTGGCGATATGTTTCCCGCATTGTTCCGTCAGAACAAATTGGGAAAACTAATCGGCATGCGAACGTGGGGCGGATTGGTCGGGATCTCCGGTGGACCAACGATGGTGGACGGCTCCAGTGTCACGCCGCCGACCTTTGCTTTTTATGAAACCGATGGGACTTGGGGAATCGAGGGCCATGGTGTCGACCCCGACATTCGAGTCGTCGATGATCCCGCACTGATGCAAAACGGTGGCGATCCACAACTGGATAAAGCCATTGAACAAATGTTATCGGAGTTGCAAACCAGCGGCTATCGCAAGCCGCCACGGCCTGCTTATCCCGATCGCAGCAAAATGGGGCTTGCACCCGATGATAAGTAGTTCATCACAGTCAAAGCGGTAACGACTGAGGTCATATCGCCCGATTATAGATTCTAAGACTTTGCCTCGTCATCGATCGCTCCTGAATTTTCAGGAGCGATTTTTATTGGTGTCACGCCGGGTTCCCTAAGCAAGTTGGTTTGCAATTGAACCCACGCCAATGCTGCTCTTTGTGAATCCAAAGTTCCATCGAGCTGGGCAGCACGAGCTCCCTGAATCAAATCCGCATAAATCGGTCCGCGCGGAATTCCTAATTTCATCAGATCACGGCCATCGAGTAATGGCGGAGGATCAAGCTTTTCCGAGGGCCAAGCCAAGCGTTCGCGGCAGAAAGCGAGACTAGGGTGGTCTGGACCGACTGCTGTTTCTGCGATTTGAAGTGCGCCGCGAACGTCGGTGTGAGTGAGCAATGGTTGCAGTTGTGACCACGGTAAATATTTTGCACGAGTCAGCACCAGCCAATGTTCGTCTTGCCAAACTATCGAACGCTGCTCTTGATTGGTCAAACGCCACGCGTCGGCAACCGGCGCGATCCCGGAAAGTTTTAACAACGGACTAAGCAAAATTGCCGCGGCCGTTTCAAACGGAGCCGAGCCCAGTCGTTCCAGCCACCGGAGTCGCGTTTTCCAGTTCGCGCGGTTGTGCGTCAATTGCTCTCCCTGCTCGAGAATAACCGTCAACAACTTGGAGTCAGCCAACCATTGGACTGCTTGGTGCCGATTGGGCAACTGTAAAATACGCCGCATCTCAGCGCCAATTCGCTCGCGACTAACGACACGCATTTGATCGGCATAGGCAGTGATGGCTCGCCAAGTGTCTGGCTCGATATCAAAACGAAATGTGGCTGCAAAGCGAACGCCGCGCAGCATTCGCAGTTTGTCTTCGGCAATGCGCGCTGCGGGATCGCCGATGGCGCGAATCAATCGTTCGTCGATATCCCGCCGCCCGTCGACGTAATCGTGTATTTGTTCCGTCAGCGGATCGTAAAACATTCCGTTGATCGTGAAGTCACGGCGGAGTGCATCCTGGCGCGCGTCACTGAACACAACTTGGTCGGGGTGTCGACCATCGCTGTAACCGAGATCTTGCCGGAAAGTGGCAACCTCGATTTGTCCAGCCGAGCCGCCAAGGACTACGATCACGCCAAAGCTGGCGCCGATCGCCAGGGTTCGTTTCTTGCCGAACAATTGCCGCACTTGTTCCGGCAACGCGTTAGTGGCCACATCATAATCTTTGGGAACCAATCCCATCAATTGATCGCGAACACAACCGCCGGCCCACAAGGCTTGAAAACCCGCCTCGTGGAGTTGCTTCACTACTTGGATCGCGAACTGGCGTTGCTCCATTGAAATTCCAAAATGGCGGCTGCCTATCCGAGACGTTTACGCAAGGCCGAGGCGTGACCCGCTTGGCCGAAAGCAACGATGCGATCGATGCAGACTTTTTTCATGGCATCTCGCGCGGGTTTTAAGTAATCCCGTGGATCGAATTTTTCTGGGGTCTCAGCGAACACTTTGCGAATCGCGCCAGTGATAGCCAATCGATTGTCGGTGTCGACGTTAATTTTGCGAACGCCATGTTTGATACCCCGCTGAATTTCCTCGACGGGTACACCCCAAGTTTGTTTTAATTGTCCACCATATCGATTGATGATGTCCTGGAGTTCTTGGGGTACAGAACTGCTGCCGTGCATCACCAAGTGGCAATTGGGCAATCGGCGATGGATTTCCTCGATTCGATTCATGGCGAGCACCTCGCCGTCTGGCTGGCGGCTGAATTTATACGCGCCATGACTGGTGCCAATCGCAACTGCCAAAGCGTCGACATTGGTTTCGGCAACAAATCGTTCCGCTTCTTCGGGATCTGTCAATAATTGGTCGTGCGACAGTTGGCCTTCCGCCCCATGGCCGTCTTCTTTTTCGCCATGGCCCGTTTCGAGCGATCCCAAACAGCCCAGCTCACCTTCGACACTGACGCCTCGTGCATGAGCCAGTTTGACCACTCGTTGCGTGACATCGACGTTGTAAGCGTAATCGGCCGGTGTTTTGCCGTCGTCTTTTAACGAACCATCCATCATCACAGAAGTAAAACCATTCTCAATGGCACTCAAACAGGTATCGACGCTGTTGCCGTGATCTTGATGCATGACCACGGGGATGTGGGGATAGAGTTCCGCGGCTGCCAACATTAAATGTCGCAAATAATTGTCTTGGGAGTATTTTCGGGCTCCCCGCGAGGCTTGTACGATTACGGGTGCATCCGTTTCATGGGCCGCCTCCATGATCGATTGAATCTGTTCCATGTTGTTGACGTTAAAAGCGGCAACGCCATAGCCGTTCTCAGCCGCATGATCCAAAACAATTCGCAGTGGTACCAAACCCATGACTCGTCTCCTATAAAACCTAAAGCTCGGCTGATAAATTTGTGTGTGTGGCTGTATTATGCCTGACTTGGGGCGATGTTTGAAGGTGGCCAGCGATCGTTATTGGGAAGCATTAACTTGAAATAAATCGTCATGCACACTCCCCATCAAACGCAATAAAAAAACGCGAGGACCGGGCTGTAAATAGTGTGCGGACTGGTTTTCCAAGGTTTCAAAAAACAACTGCCCCAACTCCCAAGTGTTCGCGGTTGCTTCTTTCCCCACGCCATGGTCGTCACTGGTTTCAGGATAATTACTGGTGGCGACAATCGTCTGTCCCGGTAACAAAGGGACTTCGATTGCCAAGTCCCACAACATGATTTCGTCTTGTTTGTGTTCCAAGGCCAATTGCCACTGCGACAAGCCAAAACTGGGTTTGGGGGCTCCCGAAGCGATTCGAGGTACTAATTTGACGCTGACACTGCCGTCTCCCCGCGCTTGGCTGGAGACCATAAATCCAGTTTGCACCGCATCACCTTGCGAAGTTTGTGCGCCCTCTGATGTTATCCATCGCCACTGCCCATGCGACAACGGATTACTGACGGCGACCCATTTTGGCTCGGTAGGTCTGATGCCAATTTTTTTTCGCATGACCAGTCGCGGTGTCGAGTCTAATTTACCTTTTTGAAACAACTGCAATTGAAACTCATCGAGATAGTCTTCATTGACCTCACGCGGTTCAACGAGTTTCAAAAACGAATCAGGGATTTGAGATGAAATCACGGCCACTCGCAGTCCATTCTGATCCCACCACCGCCTCGTATCGATGCTCACGGCTTGTTCGTCAAACTCGATCCAAGCTTGCTCTAAAGCGGGCTCTTGATCTTGGTCAAGTTGTGCGATGGCCATTTCAAAGTGCACCGTTCCCGGTTTGGCACGCAAGGCTTGTGTGGCAAACGGATTCGGTTTACTCACGGTCGTTTCGCGCGATTGCCAGCGCGAACAGCCGCCCAGGCTACAACACAGTAGCCAACAGCAACTCGCCAAGAACAATCTGCTTTGGAAAAAGGCAAGTCGTCTCAACACAAAAATTAGCTAGCACTTTCGAAATTGACAGGTGGTGGAACAGATACACTTTGGTTGCAATAGCAAAATAAGTTGCAGTTCGTCAATGTGAGTTGGCTGGTGATGGGTTCCAATTAATTTTTCAAAATTGGGTTTCGTGTCTAGCCGTCAAACTTTCGCCCCAGCCAGCTGGCCTTTGGGCTGCAGTCGTGGACGCCGGTGTTCCACCGGCGTTACGAGCTGCTGTCGTGGACGCCGGTGTTCCACCGGCGTCCTGGGCTGCGTTTGTGGACGCCGGTGTTCCACCGGAGTTACGAGCTGATTTTCTGACCATTAAACTTCGCTTTCCTGCCAACTCGCTGGCAGAGAGCAAAGTTCGACAGCTAGAATTCGCCAATTACACCATCAACTCGCGCACGGGTTCCGCGCCTTCGGGACCAACGAGTTTATGATCGAGTCCACCATAGAAATAGCTTAAGCGGTTTGGATCCAAGCCCATTTGATGCAAGATCGTGGCATGAATTCGACGGACGTGCATTCGGTCTTCGATTGCTGCGGAGCCCAACTCATCCGTTTTGCCATAACTTACACCGCCCTTGATCCCGCCGCCGGCCATCCACATTGTAAAGCCATACGAGTTGTGATCACGGCCTGTTCCTTCGGCATATTCCGCCGTAGGCTGGCGGCCGAATTCACCGCCCCAAACAATCAACGTTTGATCCAACAAACCTCGTTGCTTAAGGTCTTGCAGTAGCCCAGCGATTGGCTTGTCCGTTTCGCCGGCGTGCAAGTTGTGATTGAGAACCAAATCACCATGAGCGTCCCAATTGTCATCCAGGTGAGCGCCGCCCGAATAGACTTGAACAAATCGCACTCCGCGTTCGACCAACCGACGCGCCATCAGGCACTGTCGACCAAAATATGAGGTCTTGGGGTCATCAAGTCCATATAATTTTTGAGTTGCTTCTGTCTCTTGGCTCAAATCGACAGACTCAGGTGCCGTGCTTTGCATTTTATAAGCCAATTCATAGCTGGCGATTCGAGCGGCAAGTTCCGAGTTGCCGGGTCGTTGCGATTCATGTTGTTGATTGAGATCGCGGAGTGCATCGAGCAGACGTCGTTGCGACACGTCGCTGATACCTGGCGGTCGTTGCAGGTCAAGAATTAGAGTGCCTTCCGAACGCACCACGACGCCTTGATAGGTCGCCGGCATATATCCACTGCTCCAATTTCGTGGGCCATTGATGGGTCCGCCTTTTTCGTGAAGCATCACGACAAAGCCCGGCAGGTTTTCGTTTTCGGTGCCCAAACCATAGTTGACCCAGGATCCGAGACACGGACTACCACTCAATATCCGACCGGAGTTCATTTGCATCATGGCCGATCCGTGGATGGGCGAATCGGCGGCCATGCTGTGAATGAAGCAAATATCATCGACACAGTTTCCCAAATTTGGAAAAAGGTCTGAAACCCATTTGCCACACTCGCCGTATTGTTTGAACTTCCAACGTGGTTCGACGATGCGGCCTTGATTGCGATGGCCACCGCGCCCAAAGGTCTTGACTTCTATGGTTTTGTTATCCATCCCATACATATTGGGCTTGTAGTCAAACGTATCGATTTGACTGGGACCGCCATACATATACAAAAAGATAACTGCTTTGGCTTTCGGTTCAAAATGAGGTGGTTTGGGGGCCAAGGGATTGACCCAAGGCGTTTGTCCATCGGCGCCAGTTGTTTGTTTTTTGAGAAATTCATCGTCGAGCATTCCTGCCAAAGCGAGACCTGTGAAACCGGCGCCGGTTTCCCAGAAGAATTCGCGGCGCGTTCGGCCACAAAAATTGTGCAGACGTGGCGATAACATCAATCTTACTCCTCGATTAATCGACAAACACAAATTCGTTGAGATTCAGAGCCATTAAGCAAAAATTATGAAACGCTTGCTCGGCACTTAATCCATCGTCCGTCTGCCAAGCTCGAATCACTGCAATTCCACGTTCCAGTTCACTCGGTTGTGGTGTCCGCTGTGTGACACGCTCTAAGACAACATACACGCGTCGCTCCAGCGATTCAGGATTTTGTTGGTTTGACCAGTCGGCCAATTTGGCGGCCTGTTCCCAGGCAAAGTCGCTATTCAGCATACCCAGAGCTTGGCCCGGTTGAGTCGTCACAAATCGCACGGGGCATGAGAAATCGGTATCGGCTCCATCATAGGTTTCAATAATCGGTACACGCAACGAACGTTTGACGTGAATATAGACACTGCGGCGGCGCTGTTGGTCTTCATTTGAATTTCCCCATCCATCACCGGGCCGCGACTGACCTTGCAAGACTTCTCGCGGAAGTTTGGGAAAGATACTAGTGCCAAACATATCGTTGAGATTGAGTTGACCGTTGGCAAATAAGATCGAATCGCGGATTTCTTCGGCCGTCAGTCGACGCATGTTGTATCGCCAAAAACTGTCGTTGTCCGGGTCGGTTGCGGCGTTTTGCGGATTCCATTGACTGGACATTCGATAAGTCCGCGACAACATCATTTGGCGATGCATGGCCTTCAGTCGCCAGTCTTGGGCCACAAATTCCTGGGCCAACCAATCGAGCAGCGCGGGATGCGTTGGGCTTGCACCTTGTAACCCAAAATCGCTGGTCGTTCGCACTAGACCTCGACCGAAATGGTATTGCCAAATTCGATTGACCATGACACGCGCCGACAGGGGGTGATCGGGACGAGTTATCCAGTTTGCAAAGGCCAAACGGTGTCCCGTCGACTCTTCATGATCGGGCCGCGTAATTTCAGGGACTTCACCGCCCAAGATTGAAATGAATTTCGGCGATACCGCTTTACCCTGAACGTGGGCATTGCCGCGAACTTGGATAAACGTCTCTCGTGGCGTCGCGCCATTTTCTTTAACACACAAGATTTTTTGCTGACCCGCCGGTGCGCGATCGCGCAGTTCGTTGCGCTGTTTGACCAGTTCGCAGTATCGATCAAACTGAGCCTGCGTCAATAGACCGCCAATACGTTTTTGCATCAACGGGATCTTTTGAAACTCGTATTCAAATTCTTGGAATTCAACCGGAATGAAATCTTTTTGAGCAATGGCTTCCAGATCCTTCATTTCCGTTTGGATCTTTGTCAATTGTTCGCGGCGTTCGGAACGGGTTTCACCCTCAACGCCAAACGTGCGAATGGATGCGTCCGCGACAGATTCATCGGAGCGAATTCCGTAACGGCGAATATTGTTAAAAAAGGATAACAACTGGTAATAGTCCGCGGCCGTGATGGGGTCAATTTTGTGGTCGTGACAGCGCGCACAATTGACTGTCAGTCCAAGCAACGTTTGGCTCGTGGTTGCCAAGATATCATCCAGATCGTCAAGTCGAGCTTGCTCGGGATCGGCCGGTTCATCGTCCCACTGGCCCAAACGATAATAGCCGGTTGCGGCCAACGTCTCCGCCGTAACCTCTGGCAATTCATCGCCCGCCAATTGCTCGCGAAGAAATTGATCGTAAGGTTTGTCCTGATTCAAAGAACGGATTACGTAATCGCGATACCGCCAGACAAAAGGCTTGGTGCCGTCGCGTTCAAAACTGTTGGATTCCGCGTAACGCACGAGGTCGAGCCAATGCCGCCCCCATTTTTCGCCGTAGTGTGGTGATTCCAACAACCGGTCGATCAATTTTTCATATGCCAGCGGATCGGGATCCGCGGCAAACTCGCGGACTTGAGTTGGCGTCGGCGGTAGTCCCAACAGGTCATAAAAAGCGCGGCGGATCAAGACTTCGCGACTGGCCTCAGGCGCAGGTGCGAATCCGCGAGTTTCCAATTCGCTCAAAATGAAACGATCAATATCGTTTATCGGCCAAGCAGAATTTTTAACCGTTGGTACAACGGGCTGATGAACCGGTTGAAATGACCACCATTGTTTGGCGGACTCCCAATCGACGGCGGTCGATTTGCCGCCGCCGTGATCCGAGGATTCTTCGCGGGAAAGTTCTTTTTCTTCGTCGGCTGGCCAGGGCATGCCAAGTTGGATCCACAGCTGCATGTCTGCAATTTGTGCTTTAGGTAACTTGTCGTCCGGCGGCATTTCAAAAACATCATAGTTCACGGCTTTTAACAAAATACTCTCCAAAGGCGATTCCGCGTCCACAGCCGCACCGCTTTCTCCACCGCGATGGATGTCCTTTCTTGAGGTCAGTGCAAGGTTGCCGCCCAAATCTTCCGGATCGTTACCGTGGCACTCCCAACACTTTTCCGCCAAAATGGGTTTAATCTTTTCGCGAAAAAAGACAAAAGCTTCTTCTTCAGTCATCGTCGGAATAGGGGCGGCAATTTCGACAAGACTGACGTCGTCAAACCAAACGGTCCCGGTCGATTGGCCCCAGCCACCGAACAATAAATTGACAAGTATCGAATTGCGGTTGCCGGAATTAAATTCGCTGACTAATTGCGTCCAGTCGTTGTTGCCGGCAAGTGATTGAGATTTTCCTTCGAATTGAAGTTCGTGCAAATTGAGTTGCACGCCATTGCCAGTCCCCGCCACCAGATTTTCGGTTTTCACCCAAGCCGTCAAACGATAATTCGTGTTGCGTTTGACTCTGACCTGAAAACTCCAACTGGCGTCGCCACCGGAGTTCGACGAGATGGCGACACAAGGGGCTCCCGTATGACCTTGCTCATTGTCCACACGAAATTCGGCATTGCCGCTCCACGTCGACTGCCGCCAACCGGTTGGTTGGCCGTTAGCAAGTTGATCGAATTTGCCATTGTCGATGAGTTCTTTGGCCGAGGCGATTGAAGATCCGAACAAATGATTCGGCGCGGAAGGGATCGCAATTGGCGACTCATTCTCTAACGTTTGACCCAATAATCCAATGTCGAAATTAACAATCGGAAACCCCAGCAACAGGGCAATTGCAAGCTTGGTTACCAAATTCGATTGGTCCATGGTCCTCATTGAGCTACGCCTTTTTTTCGGTTCCGAGTCATCGTCGTTCGGTCCGAGTTATCAGCATCGATATGCGATCGCAAATCAGCCGATCTCCGTCCGTCAGCCCTATTATCGTCGGAAATTAGCGTGGATTCAATTACCGTCTGAACGCGGCCAATTGTCTTGCGGTTGAAGACTCATCGATAAAGACTAAGAAATAAAATCAAATGTCCCCAACCGATACAACGGTGGCGCATTGATGTGCCGTTCAAGCGCAGTTTCCGACGCTAGGAGCAAATCGCTTGTCCGCCAACGATCCGATCATCGATCGCGTGAGTACCTGAACAGCGCCGTCGCCGCCGCGGATTTTGCTGATCATATCAAACGAAGTGGAATATCAAGCGCCAGCAAAATCCGCTCTGGCTTGCCGTTAAATGTTGCGCTTGAAATAGAACATCAAGCGCCAGCAAAATCGACTCTGGCTTGCCGTTAAACGTTGCGCTTGAACAAACGCATCATCCAATTGTGGATTAAATCCAACCAAGTAGTTATCCCAGCGGTTTGCGGCGATCGCGAACTTGTCGGCTGTATTCGTTCAGGATCTTGCGTTCTTTGGCAGTAAGGCTGGCTTCACCTTGTTGCGCAATTTTTTCTAATATCGGATCCGCTTGTTCTTGTAATTCCGAAAACCCTTGATCCGGTTGGTGCACTCGCAATTTAGGGCCGGGTCTTAGCCGTTCGCTAAGCTTTCCGAAACGCAACCAATGAAAGTTCCAACCCATTCGAAAATAAAGCGCACCAAACGCCAAACCGGCCAAGTGAGCTTCCCAAGCAATACGGCTATTGGGGTTCAAGCCATTGAAAATGTCAGAAGCAACGATGATCACGCCCAGCACCCAAGCAGGCATTGGGAAAACCATCATGAATAATATTGTTTGCTTGGGAAAGTTAAAAATGAACAGCATCAAAATGGTCGAGACCGCGCCACTGGCTCCCACCGCCGCCGCCTCACGTCCCAGTGCGGCATTGATCAATCCCCAGACAGTAAACGAAATCAAAATTGCCAAGATGTAGATCTTAAAAAACTCCGTGCGACCGTATCGATCCTCGACCGGTCGCCCAAACATCCACAGGGCAAACATATTAAAGACGATGTGCATGATCCCAGTTGGGCTGTCGAGCGGCGCATGGCAGAACCCAGCCGTCAGGTATTGCCACCACAACCAAGGCCGGGGCAATGTTTCGGTGGTCGCGCTTAAATAACTTCCGACCCAATGAACACCAGGAGCTACCCGATTCGAAAAATTGTCGATCACAAATACCACGACGTTGATCATGATCAATATCCACACCGCGGATTGGTCGCGCAATGCGAACCCCTGGTGTTCTCGGGAAGAATAAGAATCACGATAGTAGCCGCGATCGTGCAAACCCATAACTTGTTAAACTGCCCCGGTAATGGTTGTTAAAAATAGAATTGGACACGAAAATCCGAAATTCACAGGCGTCCAGATTCCGACCGATAATTCTGGTCTAAGTGTAGACCATTGTCAGGGGAGCGACTATGCCAATGTCTTATTGACCTGGAGAGTCGGGCCGATTGTGCACGAATCATCGCTTCCGACCGATTTCAATAAAACTCCGTCGACACGAGGCATAGGCTACTCGTTTCTTGGTTGAGCCGGTTCTCGTCGATTTTCCGACTTTGACCTAAATGTTGTACCAGACAGTTTGCGGAGAAACCGATAAGATATGGCCGGGGACTGGCAGACCTGTTAGGCTGCGGATTCTTTCAATGCCTCGTTTGGTAGGAAGTGGAAATGGCCGTTTTATTTCGCCAGCATTTGCTCAAATGTTTTGCCGCAGGAATTGTCGCGATACTTCCGATTGCCGGTTTAGTAGTCACATTCGCTTATTTCGAAAGCCAAGTAGCCGGAACTTGGTTGAAAAATCAAGGTTTCTACTTTTTCGGCATGGGACTGTTGATCGTCGTATTGTTGATTTACTTACTCGGTTTGGCGATTTCGAACTTTATCGGCCGCTGGGTGTGGCATCGCTTTGATCGAGTCCTCGAACAACTGCCGATTCTCGGTTCGCTGTATCAGACACTTAAACAGATTTTAGGTTACGGCGAGGGCCCCGGCGGATTCTTCAAACGTGTCGTAATGGTTCCCATAGAAACCGCCGACCGTTGGGAGTTGGGATTGGTGACGCGCGAAGCGGACTTGGCCACCGACAATCGGCTCGCCGTTTTTGTCCCGTCGGCTCCAGCTCCTACCGCAGGAAGACTCGTGTTCGTACGGCCCCAAGATACTCAGTCACTCGACATATCGGTTAACGACGCGCTTAAGATGTTGGTTTCGATCGGCGCGTTGGAATTGAATCGACCTTGGATTCCCTCCACAAGTCAAAGCCTCGCGACGGCCAGTGTGCTATCCACTAAACTTGACGTCTTGCCAAACGATCAGGCCGGGGCGCAAGAAGTTCCCTAAGAATCTAAGGACGGGCTTTGAAGCTGATCAACCTATTTTCGGTTATCCAGGAATTTTAGTGGCTGGCTGCTGACGATTCGTTTGCAATAAACCAGGACAACTGGTTTTTCGGAGCTTTATCTTGCAGCTGACGCCCACCCCAATCCGTCGTTCGTGTTTTTCGTGGTTAAACCTTTTGGTTATCCAAGAGTTTTAATGGCTGGCTGGGGATGATCCTCAGGTTTCTCTAGTCGATTGGCTACTATTGATGAAGATTCCCGATCAACTCTGTGTGACCCTCGCGAAAGTGCGTATCGATTCGACTTCAATCTTGCCGGCAATTCCCAGCAACCAGTCTGACGCCCGCCCCAATCCGTCGTTCGTGCTTTTCGTGTTTTTCGTGGTTAAACCTTTTGGTTATCCAAGAATTTTAATGGCTGGCTGGGGACGATCTTCAGGTTTCTTTTATCGATTGGCTACTATTGATGAAGCTTCCCGATCAACTCTGTGTGACCCTCGCGAAAGTGCGTATCGATTCGACTTCAATCTTGCCGGCAATTCCCAGCAACCAGTCTGACGCCCGCCCCAATCCGTCGTTCGTGCTTTTCGTGTTTTTCGTGGTTAAACCTTTTTTACCACCACATTCCTCGATGAGCCAAATTTTCTTACGAAAGCAGTTCGGGATAGGCGAACCGTAGGAACACTCAGCATCGGCGGACAAGTCATCAACTTACGCTTGCTCAATAGCCGACATTTCTGTAATCGTTGCGAATATTTGGCACAAGTTCTTGCTGGCTCGCTGGGCAGCAGCCACAACTTCTTCACCACTGGTCGGCAACAGCGCATCAGGGCTGGCGACGTTGGTGACAATCGAACAAGCCAACACTCGCATCCCGTACCGAGAAGCCACGGTAACTTCGGGCACTGTCGACATGCCTACTGTGTCACCACCGATTCGTCGCAACCAACGATATTCGGCCCGCGTTTCGTAGTTCGGTCCCAGCATCGATACGTACACGCCTTGATGGAAAGGAAAATCGCCCCGTCGTGCACATTGGCTTGCCGCTTCGATTAGTTTCGGACAATTCGCGCGGTCGCTTCGTTGACTAGGACGGATCCCAACTGAACGATTGCTGGGGG
The DNA here is from genome assembly GCA_041739975.1 of Pirellulaceae bacterium. Lineage (GTDB taxonomy): Bacteria > Planctomycetota > Planctomycetia > Pirellulales > Pirellulaceae > BJ22. Next base: position 10,436 of record JBGSMY010000296.1, on the reverse strand, counting down.
AGGATCCTCGCGATGGCGCCCCAGCACCGGTTCGCAATTCATCGCCGTTAGGGTTGGCCATGCCACATAAAGCAGGTGTCGAGCGAAACATAAAATCGATATGGCTGTTGATTGCCATAATTTCGCCCAACCGGAACTTGGGATTGAGTCCACCGGCAGCATTGCTGATCAGGACGGTATCCACACCCAATCTTTGCATCACGTGAATTCCGATGGTTGACTGGTCGACGTTGTAACCTTCGTACAAATGGAATCGCCCTTGCATGGCGACCACGGAGCGCCCGGAAAATTTTCCGCAAAGCCACTGCCCTTTGTGGCCAATGGCCGTACTGCTAGGAAAGTTGGGGATATCGTGATAGGCAAACGCGGCCTCGCGCTGGATGGATTCGGCAATATCGCCCGATCCAGTTCCTAAGACAATTCCGACGCGAGGTCGACCTGACCAACGGGTCTGAATCCACTCTGCTGCAATATCCGCTTGCGCTTCGATCGTCATCGCGATCATCCTAACGATTCTTGCGCTAAAACTCCCAAAACCAGTTCGGTCAGTTTAGGCTCGGTTTGTTTGGCGATGTTGACGATTTCATGGGGGTCAGCAGGTTGCAGGGCATCGGGAAAACACATATCGGTGATGATCGAGAAACCGACCGATCGCATACCGCAATGGACCGCCACGATCACTTCGGGCACGGTCGACATACCTACCACGTCCGCTCCGATCGTTCTCAAAAAACGATACTCGGCGCGGGTTTCTAAATTAGGCCCGGCAACTGCGACAAAAACCCCTTTGTGCGCGACAATGTCTTGTTTGCGAGCAACCGACAGAGCGCGGTCGACAAGTTGTTGACAATAGGGCTGACTCATGTCCGGAAATCGCGGACCCAATCGATCGTCATTGATACCAATCAATGGGTTGTCGCCGAGCAGATTAATATGATCCTCAATCAACATGATATCGCCACAGCGATAATTGGGATTCATTCCGCCGCAAGCGTTTGAAACCACCAGTAATTCCGCTCCCATGGCTTTCATCACCCGCACAGGAAGTGTGATCTCCTTCAGGGGATAACCTTCATACATATGGTGTCGGCCCTCCATGGCCATTACCGGCAAGCCATTCAGTCGACCGCATACCAAGCGACCCCGGTGGCTCAGCGCCGTCGATTTCAAAAAATTGGGAATCTCACCATAGTCGATGGCCACGTCAACATCAATTTTCTCGACCAGCGAACCGAGGCCCGTTCCCAGAATAATCCCCGCATGCGGCGTTGTGGACCAGCGTTGTTTGAGAAAAGAAACCGTTTCCTGGATTCGATCAAATAGATCTAACATCTCGAGACTCTTTGTTTATTGGTGATTGAGGAATCGATTTAAACGGACCGTCTCGCCGACAGGTCGCGTTCTCGGTCATTTACATTCGTTGTTTGAGGTAGCTACTTTAAACCATCAGACGTCGCTCGAAAAGAGACTTAGCACTTGAGTTGTCCCCATAGAAATTACCCAGCGTCCTCGTGAAAACTGGCCGCCACAGCGCGGACACATTCGCGAAAATGCTGCATCAACTGGCTTTGAAATCGATAAGGATTCCAAACCATGACGATTTGCCGTTTGGGGATGGGGTGAGTCACACGCCGATAAACACGTTGCTGGCTAGAGTCGACCGCTCGTGCCATTTGCGGGATCAGTGATACGCCGTGACCCATTGCCACCAGTTCAGCGACCATCGCCAATTGACTGGCATGTTCAATCGTAACGGGCTGAAAAGAGCGTTGTCGACAAACGGCAGAAATGGTTTCCGACAGACAATGGGTTTCATCGAGCAATACAAACGGATATTTTTGCAACTGAGCAAGTCGCACGGTTCGCTGTTGAGTCAGTTCGTGTTTACTGGGCAACACCACCAAGAGTTCTTCTTCAAACAGTGGTTCCATTTCCAAATAAGGGCCGCGGACTGGCGCCGCTGAAATAACCAAGTCAACATCGCCTTGGGCACAGCGCTGCAACAATTTGTCGGTTGTTTCCTCCATGGCGACGATTTGAGCGCTGGGGTGGTTATCGCGGAAGCGACGCATTACCGGCGGTAAAAAATAGGGTGCGATGGTTGGGATAGCGCCAACTCGCACTCGTCCTTGCACGCCGTCGTCGGTTAGCTCGGCCAGTGTGTCATCAACCAACAACAGGATCTGCTCCGCTCGCGACTTGAGCCGCGCTCCCAAATCAGTCAGCTTCAATTGCCGCGATTGACGTTCGAATAAGGGTTGGCCAAGTTCAAGCTCCAGTTTTGCAATCGAGCGACTAAGAGCCGGTTGGGTAATGTTCAGCTCTTCGCCCGCGCTCGTAAAACTGCCGTTGGCAGCAACGGCTATAAAATAACGCAGTTGATCTAATTCCATGAGAGTTGCCGATCACTTGAATAGATTAGACACAAGTTTCGATCAAAACCGCGATTTCCAAAACTTAGCCAATTAAAAACACGTCTACGTCGAGTTGTGATGGCGCCACCGAATCATCCAGCGCATTGAACATTAAATTCTAAGTCACATTTCAATGAACGTCACTAAGCATAGGGAAAAACCGAGAAGTCGTATGCTTTGGCGCGCATCGTTTTCATCGAAGAGGAATTTGGCAACTTGGTTCCCAGTAGAGCTTACCTGGGGAATCAAAAGTTTGCTATGATAACGACGTCAATTTAACGTTACAGCTGTCCCGATAAGCTTCAGCAGCGGGTCGACCAAATCAAAAGGGCTGGCCAAAGCGATATGGGCAGGTAATTCGATCCAGCGACCGTTGATCTGAGTCGCTATTGAAATTAACGTTTGGTTGCACAAGCCCGTAGTCGCGACACAGTTTGAACGGGGTGTTGAGTTGTTGTTTTGGTGAATTAGACAAGAAGAAAGATTGCATGCCGATTGCTGATTTGTTTGCTGAAAAAAAATTAGTGCTTTCGTACGAATTGTTTCCCCCCAAGACTTCCAAGGGCGAAGCGGCATTACATGAGCAAGTGTCCCAGTTGATGCATTATTCACCGGACTTTGTGACTTGTACTTACGGTGCGGGCGGTTCATCACGACATCGTACATTGGCCATCATTGACCAAGTGAAGCAACGATTTCAGTTGCCAGTGGCCTCGCATTTGACTTGTGTCGGCAGCACTCGAGATGACCTGCGCGATTACTTGAATCGGGCGTTGCGTCAAGGCGTGGACTTCATCGTAGCGCTGCGAGGCGATCCGCCTCAAGGTGCCCAAGAATTCTTAAAAATGGAGGGCGGATTATCATTTGCCAGTGAATTGGTCGCCCTGATACACGACGAATTTCCACAATTTGATGTCTTAGTAGCAGGCTATCCGGAGACTCACCGCGAAGCAACATCGGCAACGGACGATTTACAGAACCTGAAACGAAAAGTTGACGCCGGGGCTGATGCCGTCGTGACACAACTTTTTTACAACAATGACGATTTCTTCCGATTTCGCGATCAATGCACGGCCCTCGGAATCAATGTGCCGATTGTACCCGGGATTTTGCCAATTACCAGTTTGCAACAGATCCAACGAATAACCAGCCTGTGTGGAGCTAGATTGCCCCTTGAATTGGAGTCGCGACTATCGTCCAATGAATCCAGCCAATGGCAGTTTGACGTAGGAGTGGAATGGGCGATTCGGCAAACGCAACAATTGATCGATGCCGAAGTGCCCGGCCTGCATTTTTACGTGCTCAACCAGTCGCCAGCAACCGTCAAAATCATCGCCGAGACTCAATTGGCCGAATTGCGTCAAGCGATGTAAATTGTAGCTGCCAACGGCACTCGGTTTCTGTTCTCGTGATTTTTCTGGGAATTGAATGCAGTTCGTGGTGAATCCCCGCAGCGGCCATGGCCAATGTAAGCCGATGAGACCCACACGCGGGAACCTGCGTAAATCTGTTTTGCGTTACTGCATATTTGCCGTCGAAATACATCGCCAATGGATTTGTTTGCCAACAACAAAAATCGCCATTCCGCAACATCTAAAACTATCAATATCAATGAGTACGACTTAGGAGCCAATGCCATGACCACGATCGACGCCAATTGCGGTTCGAGATTCCGCAGTTCAGTCAACCGACAACGATTTGAATCCGGACGCCGGTTGGTTAGCGTTCATCCGAGTTGGACCATGTTTCTGTGTGTCGTTGCGGTTTGGGGGTTGGCCCTAGGGACTGTAACGGGTCAGGTTCCCAAAACCGATACACCGCCGGCTGCAAACAATCCTCCGGCAAACAATCCTCCGGCGGGCGATCCGGCAACAGGTGGGCAGTCCATCTCATCGGCAACTGGAGAATCCGGTTCTCTGAATAACACTGGACCGGAACGTGAAAAAGCCATCGAGTTCTTGATCAACGAAATTGAGAACTTGACACCCGGAAAATTTGCCGAAGGTACTAATCAGCGGGAGACGGTCAGTGAGGCTGTCAAGGCGTTTGCCGATCAAGATTTAGTCAAGACACGCGAGCTTCTAGAAAAGTTTGGCAGTGAAAACCCCAACGCTTCGCCAGTTGGCTTGATGATGGCCGCATTGATGTATGCCGCTGGGAATCCTACCGAAGGCAGCCGACTGCTGGAAGATGCAGCGGTTCTCAATGCGGATTTGCCCACCATCTACAATGCACTTGCCCGGTTGGCTTTGGCCCAACGCCGTATGACGGATGCCCTGGTATTGTTAGAAAAAACGGACGAGTTGATTCAACAGGGGACTTGGAACGATGTGCAAAAGAAGTTTTTTGTGGCTGCCTATCGTGACGCCACGGCGGATTTGATGTTACAACGTCGCGACTACGGCAAAGCCCGTGAAATCTTAAATCAATTGCAGGCGGATGTTCCGGATTCCCCGCGAGTCTTGATGCGATTGGCCGAAGTGGATTTCTTTCAACAAAAATTGGAAGACTGTTTGGCGACCTTGGAAAAATTTCGCCGCGTCGAGCCTGCCGCTCGGGTTCCGGAGTTTATGTTGGCATCCTTTTTTGCCCAAAACGGAGATTTGACGTCTGCTGAGAATTGGGTCGAAAAAGCCTTTGCAAAATACCCAGGCGACCCCAACGTGATTGCCGAGTACGCTGACTACATGGTCAGTCGGGAACGATTTGACAAAGCCAATGCGGCATTGGAACGAGTGCCAGCTGCCGACGCCGAAAAATTGCCTGGAATTCGATTATTAAGCGGCAAAATCTCTTTTGCTCAAGGTGACTATCTGGCGGCCGAAGCGGTTTTTGAAAAGCTGCACGACATGTTGCCGGACAATTTTGAAATTACTAACCTCTGGGCGATGGCATTGGCCGAAAGCGGACAAGCTGACAAGGTTGCTCTAGCGCTGCAGGTCGCTCAACAGAATGTACAGGCTCAGCCACAAAATCCTGTAGCTGTGGCAATTTTGGGTTGGGTTTATCTCAAACAAAGCAACTTTGAACAGGCCCAGGTTTGGTTGGCCCGGGCCGCTCAAGCCCGCAATGTGACACCAGAAGTAGGTTACTTTTTTGCCAGGTATCTCCAGATCCGAGGCGAAAAACAACAGGCCTTGGATATTATCACAGGAGCGCTGAAACACCAAGGTTTATTTTTGTATCGCAGCAAAGCTCGATTATTGGAAAAGGAACTCGGTGGCGGCGAAAAATTGTCCCCACCAAAATAAACTTTGGAAGTCATTGATCCCCACTCGTAGGATGGGCGACCGGTCGGATTAAACCCAATGGAATCTTAATGGCGATCGGACAATCAGAACAAAGTGTGGCCACGATTGCGGCAAGTGCAGAACCAGTTGTTGCAATTTCGCCGCCACACTCCCCTGCCCCACACCGCTGGTTGGCGGACGGTTGTCTATTGCTAACCGCCGTTATGTGGGGGATCAACATTCCCGTCGTCAAACATTGCATTGGACATTTGGATCCATTTGTTTTTAACGCGACGCGGCTGATATTCTCGTCTTTGACCCTCAGTGGATTGGCGTGGCTGGAGTTTCGTCAATTGAAACATCGTCCAGCTTGGCGACAATGGCCCTGGGGACGGATTCTCATCTTTGCCGCGCTGACCGGATTAGCCTATCAATGGTTATTCATGTTGGGCATCAAACGAACCACGGCTGCCAATGCGGCTCTGTTGTTATCCGCCATGCCGATGTGGACGGCCGTCATTTCGATGATTTGGCTCCATGAAAGACTAAAAAGTGTTACTTGGCTTGGATTATTAGTGACATTTTCCGGGACCCTCATGGTGATTTTGTCGCGTGATCGCATTGACCTTTCGACAACCTATGTCTGGGGGAACTTGTTAATGCTTTGCGCGTCATGCAGCTGGGCCATTGCTACGGTGTTGAGTCGCGATCTGTTAAAAGGCATAACACCATTGCAATTGACGTGGATCGCCAGCATCACCACCACGCCAATCCACTGGCTCATCGTGTTCCCTCAAATCCGAGAGTCATGGCCAGCCATGACGACGCCCGGCATGATGTTGGCTATCATCTACTCAGGCGCCCTTTCGACGGGCGTCGCCTATTTCACTTGGAATATTGGCGTGAGAATTTTGGGTGGGTCCCATGCGGCGGTTTATCAGAATGTAGTGACCCTAGTTGCCGTTGCCGGTGGTTGGATCGCGCTACGTGAATCGCCCTTGCCGGCACAGATTGCCGGCGGCTTGCTGATCATTGCGGGACTGTTGGTAATGCGTCGCGGACGACCTAGCAAATAAAAAAAGCTCGCCGAGAACGGGTGTTCTCGCGAGCTTTTTTGACCGGGCAAAGTGGCTGACTACGTTCTGAACTCAAGGCCTTCTGGATCATATCGCTTGATACAATGTTTGTTGGCCAGCGGTGTTCATGATTAGCGGTATTCAAAGATCGCCGATCATCGGGCGATTGAATTGCCTAAGAGCCTCGGGTGACATCCTGTCGGTAAATGAGTTATCCCGTAACTGACTTGTTCCCTAAATTGGTATTTAACTTGATCGTTTCCCGGATTCCCCGGTTTCGTTTCACATGTTTATTTGGCTTGCCGTGAAACCAGGTTTTTTAACACCGATTCATTGGCGATGCAGATGATACGGACGACACAGGGAAGCGGTTCAAGAATTTTTGAAAAAATTCTATATAAGTAGTTTTCCGCTGGATTTTCACGATTGGAAGAAATCGGCCCAGGGTTTGCCGCTCCGATTACCAAGACAATTGGTCTGGGGAAATTTTCTTCGTATTTCGCTCAACGCTGATTACTCGACCATCGGACAGATGAACAATTCGATCGGCCATTTCCGCGATCACGGCATTGTGGGTAATCACCACGGTTGTGGTCCCCAGTTCGCGGTTGACGCGCTCTATCGCGGCCAGCACTTTGACCCCTGTGTTAACATCCAGGGCTCCCGTTGGTTCATCGCATAATAGGACTTTAGGACGCTTAGCAATCGCACGGGCCACGGCGACCCGTTGTTGTTCGCCGCCCGATAGTTGTGAGGGGAAATGGTTTTGGCGTTCGGCCAAACCGACCAGTTCCAGTGCTTTTTCAGGCGGTAGCGGATCTTCGGCCAGCTCGGTAATCAGGGCCACGTTTTCGCGAGCCGTGAGACTAGGGATCAAATTGTAGAATTGAAAAACAAATCCGACAAAGTTTCGGCGATATCGAGTCAGTGCCGCATCGTTGTATTGAGTTAGTTCTTTGTCTTCGTAATAGACTCGACCGGCCGTGGGCACATCGAGTCCCCCCAAGATATTTAGTAAGGTCGATTTGCCACTGCCGCTGGGACCGAGCAATACCACAAATTCGCGTTGAAAAAGTTCTAAGTCGATACCCCGAAGCGCGTGGACTTCGACGGTTCCCAATTGATAAACTTTGGTAACTTGTTCTGCTCGAAAGACAGTCGACGTTTGAGTCGGTGTTGAGCTGGTGGAAATTTCCATAACGCGTTTACTCGACTTGCAGCATGATTTTGCCAAACAAGCCGCCTTGTTTTTGTAAAGTGTTTTGCTCTTGCAGGCGATGTGCGTCGGCGGCCGACGTCCAGGGCAATGTGGCCGCAATCGCCGCTTGGATTTTTCCGGTTTCCAGCCACTGGTTTAGTTGGGAGGCAGCGCTGCCGATGGCCGCTGCTTGGTTTTTAAAGACGATTAAACCCAACAGTTTGAGCTGTTTCACATAAAATGGTCCGACAGGCAGTTGGGCCTTTGCTTCTCGGCCCGCCATTAAGATCATGCGACCATGCTCGCGCATTAAACCGATTGATTCGGCAAGATTTGGATCGCGTGCTGTTTCCCAGCAAAGATCAATGCCGGGGACTTGTTTTAGTACTTGGTCAATCCATTGCGGATGTCGATAATCAAAGACATGATCGGCGCCCAACTTCCGGCAGCGTTCTATTTTTTCTGGTGAGCTGGTCGTGGCCACCACCGTCGCGCCCACTGCCTTGGCCAATTGAATGACCATAGAACCAATACCTCCACCGCCTCCTTTTACCAAGACAATTTCACCGGGCTGTAATTGACCGTGGTGAAATAAACCGAGATGTGCCGTAACACCAACCAAACCACAAGCGGCCAGATCGCGATCCGATACCGTTGAAGGCGACGGATAAACCCATTCTTGATCGACAGCAACCCGTTCTGCCGTAATGCCTTGTCGACCTGCCAAACCTTGATTGGTGGTCCAAACACGATCGCCCGGTTTAAATGCGGTTACTTTGCTACCAACCGATTCCACGGTTCCTGCGCAGTCGCAGCCAATGATATAGGGATTTGGCAATGATTGTGTCACGAGTCCACTGCGAAGGTAACAATCGATTGGATTAACGGCGACCCAAGTTGGCCGAATTGCGATCTGGCTCTCGCCCACCATCGGATCGGGTAGGGAGCGAATCTCGATTACTTCCGGGGGGCCGGTTCGATCAATGCAAGCGGCTTTCATTGCGTTACCAAAAACATTGCGTTACCAAAAACATTGCGTTACCAAAAACATTGCGTTACCAAAAACATTGCGTTACCAAAAACATTGCGTTACCAAAAACATTGCGTTACCAAAAACATTGCGTTACCAAAAGCTCTATTGATTTGACTAAATAAATTGAAGCGGTTTCTTTTGGTGACCAATCTTTGATTCATTGTAGCGAAAAAAAAAGCAGATACCTTTCGGCATCTGCTTGTGGCAATCAACTTTTTGTGGATCAACCTATTTGGCGGTAAACCAACATGGTGGTAAACCAACATGGCGGTAAACGAACGTCTTTCCAAACACGACGTTGATCCATTGGCCAAGTTACAGGCCGAATTCTTAGTTGGCCCCGGCGATTGGCGCCTGGATTAGAACTTGTTCCCGAAATGTCCAGCGCTCGAAAAACTTGGGCAGCACGATGTGAAACCGGACCAACTGCGAATTTGCGATGGCCTTTGTTAAGGCGACCACTACTTCTTCTTTTTGGTGTCAGCCGCTGGTTCTTCTTTGGCTTTCTTCTTTTTCTTCATTGAGATCTTGTCAACGCGGACTTTGGGCATCCCAACGATCGAGCTTTCAGGAGTCCAACGCTCGCGTTCTTTCATTTTTGCTAGCCGTTCAACGCGGGTCAGCACATTGCGTTGCTTCGCGCCGCCAGCTTTAACTTTTAGGCTCTTATCAATCGTCATAATTCGAATCTTCTCTAGCGACAACTAAAAAACGGTTAAGTGAATTGGAATCGCAGATTATAAGTCATCGCTCGAAAATGAACAATGCCCGAAAATTGGGGTTTTTCAGGGGCAAATGGGTCTACTTTGGCGGAAGGTGTATGGAATTAATCGCAATTGCGGGTCGGCTGCCCTAAAGTAGCCGCCGCTGTCCTCAGCGGCGGAATTGTAACCTCCGAGGTATTCAACAAATCATTCTCAATTCGTTTCTCGATCGATTAAACGAATATTTGAAATTAAAACGACCCCGTACCCCCGGTATTTGACATCTAGTCAGAGTTATATTCGTCGTCGGCGTTTGGCTGTTCGATTTTTTTGACCGCTTTTAGAATTTGTACTTTCGCAGACGGGGATAGCGTTTCGGTTGTCGTTGATTCATTCGCGTCTTTGGCACTTAATTCTTGCGACTGCAGACTCTGCGCATTCAGTGTTTGCATCATTCGCCGCAACGTCATCGCGTTTTTGCGAAATACTTTGCACATACCGCACATACTTGCGTGGAACCACAGTTCAAGTCGTTCGCGCCACGTCAATTTGCGTTCGAGCGATTCAGAAATCAATTTTGTCATTTCGCGGCAATTGCGCAACATTATTCTAACTGCTCCACTTGAGGGTGATGCATTCAGCCAAACGAATACGCGCCCGATGTAAAAGCACCCACAAATTAGACATGGAAATGGAGAGTTCCTGACATATATTTTCCGAATTCAGATCGTTCATCTCACGCAATACAAAAGCCTGTGCTTGGTTTTTGGGGAGAGAATCC
>JBGSMY010000290.1:0-16852 GCA_041739975.1 Pirellulaceae bacterium | reverse complement strand
GACTGGCCGCATCTTAACGCCGGTAGAATACCGGCGTCCACGACTGGCCGCATCTTAACGCCGGTAGGATACCGGCGTCCACGACTGGCCGCATCTTAACGCCGGTAGGATACCGGCGTCCACGACGGCGGCCACGCCTGTAGGATACCGGCGTCCACGACGGTGACCACGCCGGTAGAATACCGGCGTCCACTAGAATCAAGATTGCAGACATTCCCCTTTATCGTTATTGTCCTAACCGAAAATGGATGGGATAATCAAATCTTCCAATTTCCTTGGGAATGCTAGCTATGAGAAAATACGATCCGCGACAACCCGTAATCTACACACATATTCCTAAATGCGCTGGGACCAGCGTGGTTCAAGTCTTGCGGCAATGGTTCGGTCGGGGTTATCACAAACTCAATCAAGATGAAACTCAAGACATCTTGCTGCCTCGAATCGAAACTCGCGACCAGCGCGGGCATTGGTTGCCCAATGTCAAATGCATTCACGGGCATTTTAACCATGGTCGTGGCTACGGTTTACCCTATTTCTATCCCGAAGTTCCGCAATACTTCACCATCTTGCGGGACCCTTTTGATCTGGCCGTTTCGATGTATTTCTTTGCCAAAGGCCGCAGTTCACGGGGTGAGTTCTGGTACCGTGGGCAACAAGTCGATTTTTCGTCACAGTTCCCGTCGGTGGCCGAATATGTGAAGTCATATCCCTATTGGCTGTTCAATCACTTGCCTCAAGACGTTACGCTCGACAACTACGAAGACAAAATTCGTCAACGATTTATTTATGTCGGCATTTTTGAAGACTTGCAAACCTCGATGAGTAACTTAGCCAAATTATTGGGCAAACCGGAACGCGAGATGCCTTTGCTCAATGCATCCATTTATGATGAGCCCGTACCCCATTTACTGCGCGAACGGTTCTATCGCGATTACCCGCTACTCAAGCGAGTTTATGACTTTGGGCTGGCAACGTATCGCGATACGCAGCGCATTGACGATCGCACTACTCCCATGCCCGCAAACTCGGAATCTCCTAACCGCGCTGCCGGAGCCAAACAATTATCTGCCAGCCAAAGTGACGAACGTTCAACGGGTGCAGCCTAGAAAGCGACGACGCCGGTGAAAATTGGTTTTTATTCGTGCATGTCCGGCGTGCCTTGGGGCGGAAGTGAAGAGCTTTGGTGGCGAACGGCCCGACGTCTGCAATCGGCGGGACACCAAATCTGTGTCAATTTCAAATGGTGGCCCGAACCCGCCAAACAGTTGCAAAAATTGGCTGACGATGGCGCGGAAATTTTTTATCGCGACCGCCCGCCCATCAAAGATTGGTGGACTTGGTTGCGCACACTTTCCCAAAATCTCTCGCCCAATAAAGACCTCCAAAACAAATGGACAGAAGTCGCTCGACCCGATGTGGTCCTGGTGACTTTGGGTTACCATCCCGATCGTGTGCTCATCGCGGATGAGTGCCATCGGCAAGGAATCCCTTATGCAATCAATGTCCAAAGCGCCAGTAGCTTTTTTTTCCTGCATGGCGATACGCTCGATCAATATCGTAAATGGTATCGCAACGCAAAACGCGTCTACTTTGTCTCCGCCGAAAACCAGCATAAACTCGAAACCAATTTGGCCATTGATTTACCCAATGCGGAAATCATCGAAAATCCATTTAACGTCGATCCCCAACGGCAACCCATTTGGCCCAGTACGCAAAACGGGTATCGGTTGGCTTGTGTAGGTCGTATCCATTTTCAATCAAAAGGCCAGGACTTGATTGTCGATGTTATGCGCCGCGATCGCTGGCGAAATCGCCCGCTGGAAATCGTTTTCTATGGTAAAGACCAGGGCAACCTACGTCAGCTCAAAGATTTGATCGTGCGCTACAACTTGGGGGACCGATTAAAAATTGCCGGGTTTGAAGAAGACATGACGGAAGTTTGGAACCAATGCCATGGGTTGTTGTTGCCGTCGCGCTACGAAGGTGCCGCGCTGGTCATTGTCGAAGCGATGCTCAGCGGTCGTCTGGCAATTACAACGGATACCGGCCGCAATGCCGAATTCATTCGCGACGGTGAGTCGGGCTTTATCGCGCCCGCTGCCACATCTGATTTGTTAGACGAAGCCTTGGAACGCGCATGGCAAGTTCGCGACCAATGGCAAACTCTGGGGCAATTGGCCGCCAAGCGTATTCGTCAGTGCTATTCCGAAGACCCCGTCGGAGCATTTGCCGACAAGTTGGTACAACTACCGCAGATTTAATCCATGACTCACGTTCAAATTTGCGTTTGTACTTGGAATCGCGCGGCCTTGCTGCAACGAACCTTGGCCAGTTTTTCAAATTTGGAAATTCCCGCCAATTGCCGGCATGAAATCTTGTTGGTCGATAATCGTTCGACGGATCATACGGCCGAAATCATCGATCAATGGCAAAATAGGCTTCCACTAATTCGCCTGCAAGAGGAAACGCCCGGCCACGTCGCAGCGCGAAACTGCGCGGTGCGGGCCTCCAGCGGGCAATTGCTGCTCTGGACGGACGATGATGTCGAGGTGTCGCGAGATTGGCTCAAAGTTTACGTCTCTGCGGCCGAACGCGGACCCGAGTACGACTTTTGGGGCGGTCGGATCAAACCCGAATTTACCAATGGCCGTCCGCCTTGGATTGCCGAAAATTGGGAAATGGTTCAAGGTTGTTTTGCTGCCAGAGATTTGGGGCCGCAACCCATCGATTTCACGGTTCAATGTCTGCCTTATGGTGCCAACTTTGCTGTCCGCGGCGAACTGCAGCGCGATATTTTGTTCGAAACTGGTTTAGGCCGAGTGGGCCGCGAGGTCGTCGGTCAAGACGAAATCTACTGGATGAAACAGGTAATCGGGTTGGGGCATCGTGGCCATTGGGTACCCAGCGGTGAAGTGAGCCATCTTATTCCCCCTGATCGAGCGTCTGCAGATTATATTTTTAATTATTTTCGAGGTCAGGGGCGCCTGTTGAACAGCAAAGGCGAAAGTTGGTCGCGGTCTGGTTGGTGGCTTTACTTGCTCAACAAATGGCATCGTTGGAATTTTCGTCGTTATGAAAAACGTCCCCCATCCGGTCGATGGCTGGCACACCTAATTCGCGCTGGTTTAGCGCAAGGCCAATTGGATGCAATGGCACGCCGCTAATTATCGACCTTCACCACGGTCAGAATCGGCAACTCGGAATGGGAGCGTTGTTAAGGATCAGAGAATACTCAAACTTTAGGGGCGGGCACAATTTTAAGCGGCTTGATTTTCATGTTCAGTAACTGACGAAATTTCCGTACCGCCATCGCCCAGTGGATTCTTGGTTTGTGAATTTGCCGCCGATTGGGCAATCGGCGATTCAACTGAAACAGTATCTTTTAATTCGGCCGCACGTGATTCATGCGATTTAAAATCGGTATTGAGTTTTCTGCGGCGCCAATGAATCCGCAGTGGATAACCATCTAATTGAGACTCCCCGCGAGCCCAAGACTCAGCCATATCAGTCATTGCTGAAATTGCTTCCTGGCATAAACCCCGATAATATTCGAGGCCGTCTTTATCCAGACCATTGGGGATCGCCATACGCGGACCAAATAGTACGCGAATTTTAGCCAGTGGTTTGGGCATGGCGAATTTGTCCCAGGTTTTCAAACGCCAAACACGATCGATGCCAATCCCAACAGGTACCAGAGGCATTTGCAATAGCGACGCTAAATATACTGGGCCAACGGCCATTTCGCGCCGTGGGCCTTGCGGCCCATCGGGGGTAATCGCAATCGACGACTGTCGCGCAAATCGTTTAAGTTGCCTTAAGGCCGTGGCCCCGCCCCGTGTGGAACTGCCGCGAACAATTCCATACCCCATTGCTTCCGCAGTTTGATTGAGCCATTCGGCATCGCGATGTTGGCTGACCAGCATAGTCACCGGGCAATTCCCCCATTTGGGAACCATCACCCCTAAATACTCATGCCAAAAAGCCATGATATTGTGTTGATCGTATTCGGGGCGTCCAGGATCGGATGACGGATCGGCATAAGCAATTCGGTAGCGATAGAATTTGCTCCACCATGGCAACACCGTGCCCAAGACCTTACCGGTCCAGCGTTGTGTTCGTGTGGCTTCGTGTGTCATGATTCCATTCACCCCGAAAAACTTCGACTGCCGGTCCCGTCTTAAACACGTGATTCGTTGGCAAGTCCCATTCGATCGACAAATCGCCTCCGCGCAGTTTCACCAAAACCTGTCGATCCGTGCGGTCGGACAAAACACCGGCTACGACAACCGCGCTTGCTCCTGTGCCACAGGCCAGTGTCTCTCCCGATCCGCGTTCCCAAGTGCGTTGTACAACTTCGGTCCGAGAATTCACTTGAACAAATTCGACGTTGACCCGCTCCGGGAAATGCTCCGATCGTTCGATCAGAGGGCCCCAATACAAAACATCGTCGTCCGTGACTTGCTCTTGAAAGATGACACAATGTGGATTACCCATTGAGACGATGGTCCCGATGAAGGTCCGCCCTGCGATGCAAAATTCCCGGTCAACAAGCAATTCACCGTCGAATTGACATGGAATCTCTGCCGCCTTGAGCATGGGCTCGCCCATGTCCACTCGGACCTGGGATACTTTATCGTTTTTTAGAAAAAGCTCCAACGTCAAGATTCCACGTCCGGTTTCAATTTTTAATGGGTTGGCTCGAGAAATTCCCGATTCAAATACGTATTTAGCGACGCACCGCACGCCATTGCCACACATTTGACCTTCACTGCCGTCGGAGTTAAACATTTGCATTCTCGCGTCGGCAACTTGCGAGGGACGAATTAGTATGAGTCCGTCACTGCCGATTCCAAAATGCCGATCAGACATTTGTCGCGCCATTTCCGGCCAATCTTGTTCACTGGGATGGTTCACCAAATCCAAATAAATATAGTCGTTGCCAGCACCTTGTAATTTAACAAACGGAATCGACGTCATTTTTTTCGACCTTACTGGGACGCTCACAGACAACGCCAAAACGGCCAAGACCGCAATGGGAATTTATTCTTGTAAAAAATCTGAACACGTTATTCACGTTTTTGTGCAGTTTACACCGTGAGTAATCATGTTTATCCATGATTGCCCCGTTAAGCAATAGGGTTTCGGCCACCCCGACCGCCGCAACCGGTTCCTGAATTAAAAGCGCGATGCGAGCATCCCGCTGTCCGACGTCGATGTCGGCCATCGAAGTCGGACAACAAAGTTCTACGTTCAAATTAGCGGGGGCCAAAATGCGCACGTTTATAGGTCCGATCTGCGTCCATGACAGCACGAGATGATTGAATTGACAAATGGCTATGAGGAAATTTTGTTTGGTAATTTGTGACGGAAAAATCGATTGAGTCTATTGCTCGTCGTCTGAAAAATGCTGTTTCAGGCGTTTGCCTAGCCATTTCTTTTATCTACCCGGAACAATTCATACGGTCGGAATAACGCAAATAGAACGTACCTTAGGAACTTGGAATTCGCATATCGAATTGCTGGCAACTGTGTACCGATGAACAGTTGCGAAGAGCATTCATTGCTCTAATTTTAACAAGGTTAATCAACTTTTCTCTGGCTCGTGTTTCTGAAACCACTGGACGGTTTTGGCGAGTTAGCGGAATCATCGGAGGAATCATCCCTCACAGCGCAAGCTGTCGCTGAATCGAGTGGGCGAGTTCTGAATCCAACGACGATGGATTTCGAAACGGTCTACTCAACGCAGTTGGTGAACGCGGCCGAGGCAATCGACTGCGGACTAATCCAGCGACAGCGGTAGGGGTCGGATTCAATTACTGAAGGAGACGTGTCTCGATGAAAACTTGTTTGTCTTTTGGTACGCTGGTTCTCAGCGTCGCGATGTGTTGTCAAGCCGACGCACACGACCTGTTGGGCCGACTTTTGGGTCGTGGTGGCTGTGGCTGCCCGACAACTTGCTGCGATACGCCATCGAGCTGTGGTCGCGGTTTTAACTTGCACTTGGACTTGAGCTTGCAATTGCCTCGGTTGCGAGGTCACAATCACTGTGGCACTGGTTGCGATACCGGTTGCGATTCAGGTTGTGGTACAGCTGTCGCAGCTCCTAGCTGCGGTTGCGATCAACCCGCAGCTCCTTGCAGCACTGGTTGCGATAGCGGTTGTGGTGGTGGATTGTTGTCAGGCTTTAGCGGTTTCAACTTAGGTCGCCGATTGGGCGGCTGCGGTTGCGATGCAGCTCCAGCTTGCGATTCTTGTGACTCGTGCAACAGTTGCGATCCATGTGCTCGCGTCGGCTTGTTGGATAATATCCGCGGCCGTTTCGCTTGCCGTCAACCTCGTTGCCGCGAACCACGTCAAATCTGCTTCAACGTGCCAAACTTCGGATTGCTTGACCGCCTCCGCAGCGCAGGCTGTGGTTGCGACAGTGGTTGCGATAGCGGTTGTGGTTGCGATAGCGGTTGTGGCAATGTCGTCAGCGCTGGTTGTGGCTGCAATGGCAGCGTTCCAGCTGGCGTTCCTCAAGCCGCACCTGTCCAAGAAGGCACAGTTGAACCTACACCAGTTCAAACTCCAGCTGCTGGCAGCGGTGCAAGCAACATCCGCACTCCAGTTGTTGATCCCAATGCGTTCATCATCCGCGGTGCGAAATTCGCTGGCGGTCGATAATTAGTCATCCGACTATTCGGTCAAACGACTGAAACGCTACACTCCTAATCAAAAATTCGAACGGCTCGGAAAGTACAACTTTCCGAGCCGTTTTTATTTTGGTTCATTAAATCCTTTAAAAAACTTTTTCGTTAAATTTGCTAGAACCCAGTTATTCATGCTGATTCAGTTCGGTTAATTCATATAACGAATGGCCATTCGCTTTTTTTTCGCTTGGACTTGCCGACGGACAATGCGTCCTTCGCATCGTGAACAAGCTTGTTTTTTTAGATTTGAAACGTTTAGGAGCATTCGTATGAAAGTCTTTCGATTCGCGACCGCGGTCGCAATGGCAGCGTTGATCGGTTCGCAGGTGATCTGCGGACAAACTTGTCCGTCCCAGCAAACGCACCTCACCAGTGTCAACGCCGTTAGTCATTCAGCCGTTCGGGTTGATGATATTGTCGACACAGCAGTGAAGGCGGGTAGCTTTAAAACGTTGGCCGCCGCTTTGAAGGCTGCTGGTTTGGTGGATACGCTCAAGGGCGAGGGGCCGTTTACAGTTTTTGCACCTACGGACGCTGCATTTGCAAAGTTGCCCGCAGGGACTGTTGAGAACTTGCTGAAACCCGAGAACAAGGATCAGTTAATAGCAATTTTGACCTATCATGTGGTCGCCGGCAAAGTTGCCGCTGCCGACGTGGTGAAATTGGACTCAGCCAAGACCGTCCAAGGTCAGTCTGTGGCAATTAAAGTCGCCAATGGCAAAGTTTCGGTCGATGCAGCAAATGTTGTTAAAACCGACATCAATTGTTCCAACGGGATCATTCACGTCATCGATGCGGTTATCTTGCCAAAGAGCGAGCCGGCCGACATCGTTGACACCGCAGTAGCCGCTGGCAGCTTTAAAACGTTGGCTGCCGCCCTGGGTGCCGCCGGTTTGGTCGATGCACTCAAAGGCGACGGTCCATTTACGGTGTTCGCACCGACGGATGAGGCCTTTGCAAAATTGCCTGCCGGAACTGTCGAAAGTCTGTTGAAACCAGAAAACAAAGAGAAATTGGCCGCTATCCTCAAATATCACGTTGTTTCAGGTAACGTTTTGGCCGCCGATGTGGTCAAAGTAAAGTCGGCGAAAACCCTTCAAGGTTCGGAAGTAACGGTAAAGGTCAACGGCGACAATGTCATGATCGACGGAGCCAAGGTGATCAAGACCGACATCAAGTGCCGCAATGGCGTGATTCATGTCATCGATTCAGTCATCCTGCCTAAATAGTGGTCGGGTTACCAAATTCACGGGAGTCCCCATCAATGGCGGTTGGGACGTGGGCTTCGGCTCGCGTCCCAATCGTTTTTTTGTATTGGCGATTGAAGCCGCGGTTTCCTATCAATCAAGGTTACCAACCTCATTGGACCCATCGGTCGCAGGAGCTTCCAGCCAAATTCCTTCGATCTTAGAATCGTTAAGCAAACCAGTTTTCGGTCCGTTTTGGCACATCGGGAGCGAGATTTTGTTTCATGGCATCCCGTCGCCAGAGCGCATTGCATCGGCTGTTTGTACCGATTAGACTATCTCGCTTATAAATTCCAAGACGGTTCAGGAAAATGGTCCCGTGAAAAGAGCCTTAATCAGCGATATCCATGGAAACCTTGAAGCGCTGCAAGCGGTGCTCGCTCATATTCGCCAGCAAAGGCCCACAGAGACCTTTTGTCTGGGCGATATTATCGGCTACGGCCCCAACCCGATCGAATGTTTGGATCTGGTGATGGATCAGTGCCAACTGACCATCTTAGGTAACCATGATCAAGCCGCGTTATTCGACCCCAGCGGATTCAATCCCGTGGCGCTTAAAGCCATCTATTGGACCCGAGATCAATTGGAACGCGACGCCGCCACTCACCCTGACGCCACCAACCGACGCTGGGATTTCTTAGGCGAATTGCCACGTCGCCACGATGAAGGTCAATATCTGTTCGTCCACGGCAGTCCACGAGACCCAACCAACGAATATGTTTTTCCCGAACATATTTTTGAACGCGAAAAAATGAATTCGCTAATGCAACGTTTTGAACAGTATTGCTTTCAGGGGCATACTCACATTCCTGGTGTGTTCACCGAATCGGGGCAATTCTTGCCGCCCGACGAAATTGGCTACCAATTTGAATTGACCTCGGAAAAAGTAATGATCAACGTCGGCAGCGTAGGTCAACCGCGGGACGAAGATCCGCGCGCCTGTTACGTCATCTTGGATACCGACGCACACACGGTGACCTTTCATCGCGTCGAATACGATTTCCAAACAACTCGCCGCAAGATTTTGAATATTGGCGAACTCGACAATATGTTGGGAGAGCGTTTGGTCGGCGGACGGTAATTTCAGGATTGTCCAAAACCGACTACCCTGCAAGAATGACTAAAGCTTGGACGCTTGGATGAACTGATCGAAGCACTCCAAAAACACCCCTGTATTAATGCGAATCGGCATGCGATCGTGAACATTGAAAAAGTAGCCATTATCAGCGACATTCACGGCAACCTGGAGGCACTCGATGCAGTGCTAGCAGACATCCAGTCGCAATCGATTACGCAAATCTATTGTTTGGGAGATATCATCGGTTACGGTCCCAATCCCCGCGAATGCGTTGACCGCTGCCAACAATTTCAATTGTGTCTCTTGGGAAATCACGACAATGGGGCGTTGTTTGACCCGGATGGCTTTAGCAGCGGCGCCGAAAAAGCAATTTTTTGGACCAGACGCCAGCTAGAGGACACAGCAATTCCCGGGGCCGCCGATCGTTGGAATTTCCTGTCGCGATTACCGCGGACCCATCGCGATGATCAGTTTATGTTTGTCCACGGCTCTCCACGCAGCCCACTCAATGAATATGTTTTTCCGGAAGACATTTATAACCAGAGAAAAATAGAACGCATTTTTGCCTTGGTGCAAAAATATTGCTTTCAGGGACACACGCATGTTCCAGGTGTTTTTACCGATTCATTTCGATATTATTCACCGGCTGAGATCGGCCATCAATTTGAATTGACTCACCAGAAGGTGTTGGTCAACGTCGGCAGCGTCGGCCAACCGCGCGATAACGACCCTCGCAGTTGTTATATCGTATTAACTGGGAATAAAATCGAATTTCGCCGGGTCCCTTATGATGTTCTGAAAACCCGAGAAAAAATCCTGGCAATTTCCGAACTGGACGATTTCTTGGGAAATCGATTGCTCGAAGGAAAGTAGAATATACTTAACGACCCGCGGTGCATATTGATCTCAGCGCCCCGGTCGCCATGCCATCATTTGATGTAACTACTCTATTTGCGGTAACGAAACCGCGGTAACGAAAAGGAGCGGTCTATGGCAATCTTCACTGAAAATCCCATGTACTCGATCATGCTCGGCCTGCTATTCACCGGAGGCTTCGCCGCGTTCAGCGTTATGTTGCAAAGCCGCACATGTATGGTTCTCAGTGTTATCTCGTTCCTCACAATGGTCGGTTTGGTCGTAATGGAACGCTCGATTGAAACCGATAACGAAAAATTGCGATCCAACACATTTCGGTTGGCCGAATTGGTGGCCAACAACGATCTCCAAGGTGCAAAACGGTATTTTAGCAAGAAAATGTTGTCCACCATCAATCAGTTGGAAACAGAAATGCCCGACTACAATTTCCGTAGCTGCCGCATTACGGGTTTTCGCCCTATCGAGTTTGACTCCACTTCCAACCCCACTAAAGCCCAAGTCGATTTCACTGTTATTGTCAATGTAGATGCCAGTATTCGGTATCAATACGACGGAGTGGCCCAACGCGGCGTCTTGTTAAATTTCGAAAAAGAATCGGACGGAGAGTGGCGAATCGTCAATTATAGCCATTACGATCCGCGCAATCGCGGCCTATAAAGATTATCCTCAAAGGCTACCCTAGCCGCAAAATAGGTTTAAAATGGGTTGAAGGCCTATTGTCGGACTCGGTTAGCAACATTCGCGTTGTCCGAGCCCCCGCCAACTCCGATTGATTGACTCGTAACCTAATTTAACGCGATAACCGAATATCATGTCTAATTCCGATTCGGCACAACTGATCGATTTGTTGCGCGACGCACAAATCGTCAAACCGTCGGTCTTAGACGAATTCTTAAAAAACCGAGAAGTCACTGATCCGCGTCGATTGGCTCAACAGCTGATCGAAGCCCAGTTGCTAACCAGTTGGCAAGCAAAATTTCTGCTTTCGGGTCGCAATCGATTGCGAGTCTCAGGATATTTGTTGCGTGACCGCGTCTCACGTAGTCCACTTGGCGATTTGTTTTCCGCTACCCACGAAACGCTCGCGCGGCACGTGGACCTGTTAATTCTTCCGGCCGGCATCAAACGCGACGACCAACGATTTCAACATTTCCTACGCATTAGTTCGAATCTCACGCAACTAGACCACCCACGACTGGCTCATGTCTATGATATCGGCGAAAAGGGCGGCCGATTTTTTATTGTCAGTGAACAGGTTGACCGTTTGCCAATTAGCGATTTCTCGCCGGCCGAAGTGCTTTCCGAATACCAACGCGCTGTAATTGCCTTTGATTGGTGGCAAGCACTCGATTATCTTCACCAACAATCGCTGGCTCACGGGCGAATTGATGAACTTACGGCTCTAATCGATGAGGGTCAACGAGGGAAAATTTCCCAATTGGCTCAATCGTTATTGCAATCTCAAGTCTTATCTCAAGACAGTGCGTTGGAACTTGCCGAACGAACTGCGCTAGATCAACAACAACTGGCCCGTCAAATCGAACAATTACTATTTCGCGAAAACCTGATTGGTTCGGCCCTGAGTTGTCAACACGCGGTGCAACGAGTTATCGAGGGAAATAAAGACTTTTGGAAAATCCTAGGGCAAACCCTGCAAGACCTTGCGTCAAGTCTTCGCTCGAACGAAACCTTGATGAATATGCCGACTGCTGGATCACCGGCTCCAATTCCGACGACGATTTCGGGCTCAGCCTCTGGCGAATTACCGCTCGACGCCAGCCTCACTGTTTACACCAACACACCGCTTGGTAACAAACCAATTTCAAAAACCGGAATGTCGTCGCGCGCAAAGTCTGCGGGCGCAAAGTCGTCGTCTTCTAAAACGACAACTCGATCAAACGCTTCAAAACGTGAGCTTTCCGCGGAAACATGGGTCCGCCATGGATTAACTCTGGTCGGGATTTGTGCACTAGGTGCAATGCTGACGACCGTTTGGTGGTTCAATCAACGTGGCTCGGCCGATCCCGCGGTTTCGCAAATCGATTCGACAGAGGGCCAGGCAAATAATAAAACACCTCTCGGCACCAAACTCACCGAGCGGAATAATATTTCTCCGACAAATGGCAATATCGCACCTGATGAACAATCGACAGAGGCTGATAAAATCCACCAAAACAATCGGACGTCCCAGCAACCTTCAAGTGGCCAAACCGTCGACGAGGATGTAACCAAATCGGCCTCAACTTTACCGAATTCGAGTGCAACAAATTCTGACTCAACCAAGTCTGCCGGAAAGGCGACTCCGGCAAATTCCGTTACCACAAATTCGCAAGATCCAACTGCAACAGAAACCACGTCCACAGTCGACTCAAAAATTGTTGATGAGACGGATAAGAAACAATCACCCAAAACACAGCAATCCAAAACCGACAAACCAGATCCGTTTCAAGTTCCTGGGTCATCTTCAAAACCCACTTTACCGCAGGCGTCAACCACGAGCGGATCGCCAACTAATCAAGCCTCGGGTCCGGCCAATCAAGCCCCAGGGCCGGCCAATCAAGCCTCGGGTCCGGCCAATCAGGCTACAGGTCCGGCCATGGCATTCAGCCAAATGCCCAGCCAATTAAGCATCGCCACATCCGAAATGAAAGAGGCACAAAACCTGATGGCCTGGGGTTTCGCACCCGAGAAGCCACCAACGCTTAAACTGCAAATTCACCCCGATGTCGCAGGGAAGCCCAAACTGTTTGTAGAACTGTCCGCGATCGAGTCCGAACAAAACGCCTGGAAGGTCGAATTACGGCGACGCGATCAAGAGGCAGAGGCTGAAGTTGTGGGAAAATTCTGGGCGTCCGATAGCCAGCTGTGGTTTCAATGGGCAGATGGTCTCGAAAAAAGTAATGATGCCAATTATTTGATCAACGGTCGTTTACGAATTTCTCAAGAGGGCACTGAAAAAGTCTTGGCGCTCAGGCCGACGATTATTTTGGAACCAATCAAAATGACGAAAGAGAATTTTTCCGTCAAGCGACAAGTTGATTTGGCATGGCTGCCCGCATCGACTCGAGTGGAACTCGCCGAGTTGGGAATGCATCCAGAATGGCAGAAAACCCAGATCGACGATATTACGGTCCTCCCCAAAGTCGGTCGCCGAATTGATTTCAAGATTCTCGAAGTAGAACAATTGTGTTGGTTATTATTGCGAGCTGATGTCGATCGCCGGTTGACCTTAATGCTCGATCTGTTTAGCCCTGATTCCAAAAATCCCCTGAAGCCTGATGAGTTTTCGGCTGCATTGATCCGAGTTGAGCAGACTTATGCGGCGTTGGTCGCCGCTCAAGCCCAGGCCGAGAACTTTGCCGACGTTGCCCCTTACGGGTCGCGAACAAAAGCCCGAGAGGCGGCCAGCGACGCCCGCAAAAAAACATCCGAATACAAGAAGATTCGCGAACTAGCCTTAGAATTTCAAACGTTGGTGACCGATCAACTCGACAAAGAATTGCCGCTTCGCATCGTTTATGAAAACGAAGACTACTCGATTATTTTAGCCCAATCTGGTAACTTCTCCGACAAAGTCGAAGAAACAAAACCCCGTACCAGATCGGATCGCTAAACTCTAATGATACGTGTTGGCATTGTCGGCGCTACTGGCTACACCGCCGTTGAGCTTATCAAACTTTTGTTGCGTCATCCTCATGTCCAGATTACGCGCCTCACCTCGCGCAGTGATACGGGTCAACCGATTGAACAAACCCATCCAAGTTTGCGCGATCGTCTAAACTTGGCATTGACCGAATTTGAGCTCGAGGATTTTGTCGCTCACGTCGACTGCGGTTTTTGCTGTCTACCCCATGCGGCCTCAAGTCCAATTGTCAAACAAATTGTCGATCGTGGGGTTCGTGTGATCGATTTCAGCGCTGACTATCGTTTGAGTTCGTTGGAACAATTCACCAGAATCTATCAGGTGGAACATGCCGATGCGGGCCGACTGGGCCACGTCCCTTATGGGTTACCCGAACTGTTCGCTGATGAAATTCGCACCGCCGAATTAGTGGCCAATCCAGGCTGCTTTCCTACCACGGCAATTTTGGCTTTGTCGCCGCTGATTGTCGCTGGAGCGATTGCACGGGATGACATTATTGTCGATTCGAAAACTGGAGTTTCGGGCGGTGGTCGCACGCCCAAACTAAATTTTCATTTCCCGGAATGCAATGAATCGGTTACCGCATATGGACTGGGCACTCATCGCCACGGTCCTGAAATCGGCGAAATCCTATCACGTTGGACGAAACAACCTGTCCAAGTCACGTTTGCACCCCATTTAATTCCTATGGATCGCGGAATCTTGTCCACAATCTATGTCCGGCCGGTCGGTGGTTGGGATGCCAAACGGATGCAACAACAGTTGGCTGAGTTTTACGCCGATTCTGTTTTCGTTCGCATTTCGTCGGCCTTACCGACAACAAAAGATGTGTCATTTACCAATTTTTGCGATATCACTACTCGAGACATGGGTAGCCGAGTAGCGATTGTCAGTGTCATCGATAATTTGATCAAAGGCGCCTCGGGCGCCGCCGTGCAAAACATGAATGTTATGTACGGGTGGGAACAAACGCTCGGAGTGCTGTAAATGCCTGACTCAACACCACACGGTTTTCGATTTGCTGGTCTGCATTGTGGAATTAAACCGCAATTGCCGGATCTGGCATTGATTACCACCGCTGCGCCTTGTATTGCCGTCGGTGTTTATACTCAAAACCTCGTGCGTGCTGCTTGCATTGACTGGAATCGTTCGATCACGCCTACTGCGTCCATTCGCGGAATTGTGATCAATTCGGGCAATGCCAACGCTTGTACTGGCCACCAAGGTGAACGCGATAACCGTCAGATGGCATCTTGCCTGGCAAGTGCTATGCAATCGCAAACGAACGTGGAAATCAAACCCGAGCAAATTCTTGTGCTCTCTACCGGGGTTATCGGGCGGCATTTGCCGATGGACAAGGTTGAAACGGGAATCCAGCGGGCCATCACGGAACAGTCAGGTTCGCTTGAAGCTTTTTATCGAGCAGCTGAAGCGATTCGAACCACCGATCACAATCGCAAGACGGTGGTGCGCGACTGGCAAGATAACGGCAAGACATTTCGCATCGTAGGAATGGCGAAAGGTGCTGGAATGATCGGGCCTAATATGGCAACGATGCTTTGTGTATTGACCACCGATTTTCCTCTTACGGTTGAATTTGCGGACCGAGCAATTCGCTTAGCCGCTAATCAATCGTTCAATTGCATTTCGGTGGAAGGTCATACCAGTACTAACGACTCGCTGATTTTGTTGGCCCCGACGGCCACCGATGTTATGGAACAATCCGCCGGACATACCCAGTTTCAAAAACTGTTAAGCGAAGTATGTTTGGAACTCGCCCTGAAAATTCCTACGGATGGCGAAGGGGCGACGCATTTGATTCACATTCAAATCCAAGGTGCTAATTCGGCCGCCGATGCCGATCGAATCGCGCGGACGATAGCTTTAAGTAACCTGGTCAAAACAGCGGTGTCGGGTGGTGACCCTAATTGGGGTCGCGTTGTTTCCGCAGCAGGTTATGCCGGCGTACCTTTGCAAGTCGACCAGATGCGTTTGGAAATTAACGGCCTTTTGCTATTTGATGCTGGGCAACCCGTTCCATTTGAGCCAGCCGTTGTCAGCCGCAGTATTCGGCAAACTCCAACCACTTCGATCGACCTTGTTGTCGGCTCCGGTCCAGGAACCGCGCAACACTGGACCAGCGATCTTACCGCAGACTATGTCAAATTGAATGCAGACTATACGACATAGATGTTTACACTTAGTTGAAGTTGTCGAAGTCATTCGTCGTTTCGTAGTTAGGGAAAAACTTAGTTCTTGGTCAGTTTAGAGGTCGTGCAGTTATCGAGTTGGTTGCCGAAATAACGCCAGCAAAAAAAATCTATCGTGCAAGCTCGAAATTCACACACAATTTGGATCGCTCGTTAGGTGCTGACGGGGGCGAAAGTTTGGCAGCTGGACTAATGCTGCCGGTGGAACACCGGCAGCCACGACCGGCAGCCACTAGTGAGGTGCTGACAGGGGCGAAAATTTGGCAGCTGGACTTACGCTGGCGGTGGAACACCGGCAGCCACGACCGGCAACCACGACCGGCAGCCACTATCTAGGTTGATGACAGGGGCGAAAGTTTGGCAGCGAGACTAACGCTGCCGGTGGAACACCGGCAGCCACGACCGGCAGCCACAAGCGGCGGCCAAGACCGCCGATCTTTTTACTTGCCATCTCGATTCCCCGACATAATTCGCAAGATTTTGATTGCGTCGGGTTGATTGCCCGCTCTATAATCCCGACGTGGATCTCAGGTTAACTATTGTCCACAACAACCAACTGGTTCATATCTAACAACGGAGGCCGTGGGATGCGTCGTCGTGGATTTACTTTAGTTGAGTTGCTTGTCGTCATTGCCATTATTGCCATTTTAGTTGGTATGTTACTGCCAGCCGTGCAAGCGATTCGCGAAGCGGCCCGGCGGGTGCAATGTCGCAACAATCTCAAACAAATCGGATTGTCACTGCAAAATTACCATGAGGCCTTCTCTCGATACCCCATGGGTTGGTCGGCCAACATTGACGCCGGAGTTCCCGGTTGGGGCTGGATGAGCTGGGCTTTACCTTTTATTGAACAGACAAACACTTTTGATCAAATCGATTTTAAATTGCCGATAGATCATGCCTCACACGAATTAGCTCGTCGGCATTCACTTCCTTTTATGCTTTGTCCGTCGTCGACCCTGGCAAGTCAGCCACTGATCGAACTACCCGAAGGCGCTTACGACGACCCTTATGGCCCCGTGTCGTTTCCTTTTGCTGTTGCCCGCGCTCAATACGTAGGCTGCTTGGGTACTTTTGTCGCCGCCGAAGAAATGGAAGACGGTGAG
>JBGSMY010000279.1:0-7043 GCA_041739975.1 Pirellulaceae bacterium | reverse complement strand
TAGCCACTCTTCGAAACGCAGGTCTCACCGCCATGCGACTGGAAGGGCACAAGGGCATCGCATCCACCATTAGAGACTTCTCAGCCAAGCCCTTGCTCTTATTTCAAATGTTACGCAAACTATAAAACTGATTTGCCCTGAGTTCCTGGCTTTGCGACTTATTCTTATTCCAAATTACCGATTCCTCAACTGGCGTTAATCTCGCTAGCATCCTAAGCGTTCAGGCAAAACAAGCAACCCAGCAGACCCCAAACTCAACCGCCCAACTAGTATTTTCCGAATAACCCGCAAAAAACGCAGAGTTTGCCAAATCGTCAAGCTCCATCTGGTCGATGTAGGAAACAAGCCATTGTTTCCAAGGCTGTTAATACGTCAAGAGAAATTCTTGGACGATCAGCTACTTGATTCGTTTTCTGAGGTTTGAACGATGAGTGTGGTGCCAAAATTCATTCGCAAACTGTCTCGCCAGCTCTGCTGGATTTTGTTCTTCACGGTGGCTCTGGCCGCGACACATCCCGTCGCGCCTCCTTTGTTTGGCCAAGACCCCATCTGGAATACCATTGGATCCAACACGGAACGCGACGGGTATTTCCGCCATTCGTTTCAGTGCAATCGTCCCGATAAAGCCGAAATACACGTAACTTCAAGCGGTTACTGCGAACTCTATATCAATGGACGGCGAATCAAAACGGATGCTCAACAACTCGATGGCCAATCTATCGATGTTTTGCCCTATCTCAAACCAGGTACCAATGTTATTGCCTGCAAAGTGAGCTACTCTACCAAAGGCAACTTTTTACAAGCGAAACTGCGCTACAAAGAACCACGAGATGTTTTTTGGAAAAACGTTACTACCGACACCAACTGGCGAACGTATTCCGAAGAAGTCGACAATTGGCAATCGGTCCAATTCACAGATTTGGCATGGGCCCAAGCTGACGTAGTCAAAAAAGATTCAATCTCATCCGGCCCCATCGTTTCCGGTCTTCTGGCAAACTTGCAACGAAAAACAAAAGCGCCCTCGCGTATCCCAACCGCCTCTGTCGGCGATAGCCAAACTCCATTGCCAATTTCAGCTCGATTGGCCGATCAGTTTCCAGTTGCGAAACCAACCGCAAAACAACCAACTGCAAATCACCAAGTGGCGGAATCATCGGCTACCGAAACGAGTGGTCGATTACCTGGTGAACTGGCTTCATCAGGGGCCCAGCAATTCGTCGCTCCAGCCGTGGCAAAAGCCCAACCCGATTTGAATTTTCCACCCTCTCCGAGTCAGCAAGCCTCCATTCCATCTTTGACCGCAGCAAATTCTGAAAAACTACCCTCTGCCACACTACTAGCGGAGTTGTCTTCTCAACCAGAAATTACGCAACCGCCCAACTCGGTTGCTCAAAGCGTTACACCAACGATTACCAACCAACCCACGTCAACCAATAATTCACTCACTCCCATTTCGACAACCCCGTCTCCGACAAACACGACATCGATAACGGCGGGCGGCGGCGACAAATCGGGCCCGGGACCGGACGAAACAAACATCAGTCAATTCACGATCCACCCAGAATTCGAAGTCAAACAAGTTCTAACGGATAAAGAGACTGGTTCAGTAATTGCGATGGCATTTAATGAATTCGGCCAAGTGATTTTATCTCGTGAAGGTGGGCCATTAATGCTCGCCGATATTTACCAACCACATGGCAGCGAACGAGTCCGTGAAATCTGTTCCGAAGTCAACACTTGCCAAGGTATCTTGTGCCTCAATGGCAATCTCTATGTCACAGGCAATGGTCCTGAGGGCATGGCGCTCTACGAATTGGTGTTAGACTCGGCCAAGGCAGGAAAGTACAAAATTGCCCGCACATTAGTTCGATTTATGGGCCCGCTTGGCGAACATGGACCACACGGCTTAACCCTCGGTCCGGATGGCATGATCTATGTGATCGTCGGCAATGCAAGTAGTGTCGCTGGTCAACCGGCCGCCACCAGTCCATTGCAAAACAGCTACGACGCCGATTTGGTGCCTCGCAATGAAGATCCCTCAGGTCACGCCGCTGGCATTAAAGCTCCTGGTGGGACAGTTATTCGCGTGGCCCTGGACGAAGAAAAAGTAGAAGTCGTTGCCGGTGGAATTCGCAATGCCTACGATTTGGCTTTCAACGCCACCGGTGACTTGTTTATCCACGATAGCGATATGGAGTCCGATATTGGCCTTAGTTGGTATCGGCCTACCAGTTTGTATCATGTGCCTCATGGCGCTGATTTGGGTTGGCGTAGTGGTTGGGCAAAAATGCCAACCTCTTATCCCGATACCATCAATCCAATCGCAACCACTGGCCGCGGCTCACCAACCGGCATAGTCTCATACCGACATCTGCAATACCCAACTCGATTCCACGATACGTTATTTTTAGCAGATTGGAGTGAAGGTCGAATTTTGTGGGTTAAGCTAACTCCACAAGGAGCCAGTTATAAAGCACAAACCGAAACATTCATGCAAGGCAAGCCGCTTAATGTGACCGACCTCGACGTTGGCGAAGACGGCTCGCTGTATTTCACAACAGGCGGACGCGGCACCGGTGGTGGAATGTTCCGCATTCAGTGGCGTGGCAAAGTTCCCGATCACGTTTATCAATATCAAGATTTGGCCGACCGAATCGCCAAACATCCGCAACCCAATGCTGCCTGGGCGCGACAAAATCTTGCGTTAATCCAACAAAAATCAAACGATGATTGGACCACAGCCCTATGGTCATCCATCAACAACGAAAAACTAAAACCGGCCGTTCGCAGCCAATTGGTAGAAACCTACCTCCTTTACAACGGCTTACCCACCATCACTGAATTGAAACAGTTATCACAATCCTCCGAACCTGCTCTTCGCGCTCGCGTGGCTCAGCTTTGTGGATTTAATGTCGAAGCAATCGAAATCCTCAACCAATTGCTCGACGACAGCTCACTGTTGGTTCGCCGTCATGCTTGCGAAGCTTTTTTACGACTCGGACAGCAACCGTCGGTTGACAAGATTTTACAGCAATTCAAAGAAAGCGATCGCACTTTGGCCGCACCGGCCCGACAACTTTTGGCACGAGTCCCCGCGGGCGAATGGACCGAGGCTGTGCTGAATTCCGATAATAAGGCAATTTTTGTCAATGGAGCAATCGCACTCGTTGGCGTTGCCCCAGAGATAAACAATAGTTATCAAGTGCTGGCCAAATCGGCGGAATTTATGAAAGGCTATCTCAGCGATCCCGAATTCAACGATTTGTTGCGGGTGGTGCAACTAGCACTGGTCCGCGGTTCCGTGAACCCGCAAGACATTCCCGCTTTTGTCAGCCAAATTTCAGCCGAGTTTCCTACTCAGCTCCATCTACTCAATGAAGAGTTGATTCGTATCCTGGCATACCTTCAATCCAACCAAACCGAGGGACGCTACACTGAGTATTTGCAATCGTCCAATGACCCTGCTGAAACCAAAGTCTTAGTTGCCATGTATTTGGCCAAGATGGCGGGAGTCTTGGACGATGACACCCGACTCGAAACCATGGCTTTTCTACATCGCGCACAACAAACCAGCGAGTTGGGAAGTTACCTTCATTATCTCATGCGTTCAATCCGCGAGTTAGCCCAATCGGTTACCCTGGAACGTGTTCCCGAAGTTATTCGCGATGGCCATCGCTGGGTCGATGCTTTGGCACCAACTTTTTACCGCGTCGCGCAGCCTATCGATGAATCAACAACGGCGACACTGATCAAACTCGATGCCACGCTAAAATCCGACCGCTCGGATACCGCAAAACAGGCTCGACTAGGCATCATTGCACTGTTGGCCACCAGTGAAACGGAAACGAGCCAAAACTATTTGCGACAAATTTGGCGAGACGAGCCCGGGCGTCGCAATGATGTTGTCATCGGTTTGGCTCACCAACCCGAAGGCAAAAATTGGTCGTATCTGGTGTCAAGCTTTAACGTGTTGGACGAAATCACGGCCGAAGAGATTCTAACCAAGCTCAATGAGATTCCAATGCGACCCACAGCCGCCAGCCACTATCGCGAGCTGTTGGAGCTAGGGTATCGCATGCAGGGGGATATCGCCTGGAAAGTCAACAAATTATTGCAATATTGGTCGGCTGAAGAAACTAAATCTCCGGAACCCGATACTTGGCAACTGGCACTTCAAAACTGGCAACAGTGGTACCATGCTAAATGGCCTAACGAACCCCAAGTAGCAGTTCCCACTTCAGCCAAACTTGGAAAGTATACGGTCGATACCGTTTTGGCGGCATGGCAAAATCATGAAAGCAAAGTCAGCACGGAACGCGGATTGTTGCTGTTTACCGATGCCACCTGTGTCAAATGTCACCGACTGGGTGTGGTTGGTGATTCCGTCGGTCCAGACTTGTCAGGTTTATCGAAACGATTTTCCAAACGCGAACTGGTTGAGTCGATCATACATCCATCTCAAGTTATTCCAGACCGATACCGTTCAACACTGGTGTTAACATCCGACGGGATTTCACATGAAGGCATGTTGATCGACAACGGCGATTCCATCACGATCCTCGACAAAAACGGCAGAAAAACCCGAGTCGCCAAAGATCAAATTGAATCGCAACGCCCCGTTGATACGTCGGCGATGCCTGCCAATTTGCTTGACTCATTGAAGCCCGAACAAATCGCTGACTTATTGGCTTACTTGTATGGTGAGTCTCCGGCGCAACTCGGTGCCTCGCCGGCTTTGCCCAAACGTTAATTACAACCGTCCATTGATTGCAGTCGATTATGAATGAAGCCAGCCGGAATTTTTTGCTCGAACTCCTGTTAACCCCCGGTATATCAGGTTGTGAACAAGCGGTTCAGCAAGTGGTTTCCAAATTCGCCCAACCTTTCTGTGCCGAACGACAAACCGATCTTCACGGCAATCTTATTTTGACTCGTCGATCGCAATGGTCGCCTGATACTGAAGCAACTCAAGTCGGCGACCGGCGAGTTCCCAAAGTAATGCTGGCTGGTCACGCTGATCAAATTGGCCTGATCGTTTCATCGATCGACGACAAAGGCTTTTTGTATTTTCAGACCGTAGGGGGTTGGGACCCACAGCAACTGGTTGGAACCCGAGTCCAGGTCTGGACTAAGTCTGGCCCCTGCCTAGGTGTCATCGCCAGAAAACCAATCCATTTGATGGAAGAAGCCGATCGGAAAGTCGTTGCTAATTTAAAGTCATTATGGATTGACATCGGCGCTAACAGTCGAGATGACGCGGCCCGAGTCGTGCAAGTGGGCGATAGTGCAACGCTTGTTCTGGGTGCGATGTCGCTGCGAAATGGCTTGATCACCGCACCTGCATTAGACAACCGCAGCGGGCTTTGGGTTGTTGTCGAAGCATTGCGCCGCGTCGATACAGAGAAACTTCGCTGCGATATTTCAGCCGTATCGACCGTGCAAGAGGAAATTGGCTTGCGCGGTGCGCAAACGGCGGCGTTCACTGTCGCACCTGATATTGGAATTGCGGTCGATGTCACTCATGCAACCGATTGCCCTGAAATCGACTCGAAACAAAATGGCGACATCGCCTTGGGCAAAGGTCCGGTGATTGTAAAGGGTCCCAATATGAGCCCCCGCGTCACCGAGCGATTAGAAACGTTAGCCGAAACTTTCCAAATTCGAATACAACGTTCGGCGTTAGGTCGCGCTGCCTCCAATGACTCCAATGTCCTGCAAATTTCTCGCGGAGGCGTGGCGACGGGTGTTGTCGCGATTCCCAATCGTTATATGCATAGCGGTGTCGAAGTATGCAGTGAATACGATCTCGATGCTGCTGCAGAATTGCTTGCAAGATTTATTGAAAGCATTGATAGCCTTGAGCCGTTTCGTTTGAATGTCTGACCTGAGTCATTGTTTAGTTATCCAACTCTGAATTCCAACGAAAACCGTAGAGCACAGCGATGTCTTCCCTGGTGTATTCAATCGCATCGACAAGCGTCGAAATGACGTCGATCGACTTGGTGCGACGGCCAGACTCGACAATTTTGAAACGAATTTCTCGCAACATCAACGTCTCAGGAACGTTTAACGGCAAGCCAGAGCCGAATTTGCGGCAATCGACCTTACCACTGCGCCAGACATGATCCGCAAATTCCGCGGCGGCGACGGTGTGATGGCGGGTACAAGTACAAACCCCACCTCACGGCTCGATTCGATTGACGTCAATCGTTCCAAACTACTGCGTGGTGTCGTTTCAAGCGCAACGTTTCAAGCGCAACGTTTAACGGCAAGCCAGAGCGGAATTTGCGGCAATCGACCTTTCCACTGCGCCAGACATGATCCGCAAATTCCGTGGCGGCGACGGTGTGATAGCGGGTACAAGTACAAACCCCACCTCACGGCCCGAATCGATTGACGTCAATCGTTCCAAGCTACTGCGTGGTGTCGACTCAATCGCAACATCTCAAGCGCAACGTTTAACGGCAAGCCAGAGCGGAATTTGCGGCAATCGACCTTTCCACTGCGCCAGACATGATCCGCAAATTCCGCGGCGGCGACGGCGTGATGGCGGGTGCAAGTACAAAACTCAACTCTTCGCGCAGGACCAACTCACCGGCGGGGACAAAAGTTTGCCGACTAACGCTCCAGAACGGATGAGTATAAGTTCGATGCGACCATCTGAAACACAGAGGCACAGAGGTCACAGAGCCCAGCGCGCCAAAACTCTGTGACCTCTGTGTCTCTGTGTTTTAGTTCAGTCGCAGAAAAGGTGTCAGGAACGAATGGCACTGTCGAGTCGCAAGTGGCCTCAGGTACAATGTTTACGTAGTTCACGGCGCAGTTGGTTTCGAGATTTCATCATCAGTTTGTAGCCATGCCGGCGTCTTTTCAAGACGCGAGGTTCCAAGCGGCTTGGGCGGTTGGCGACTACACATCGTGCGATCTGCTTAAATAGAGTCAATAGATAGCTTTCCAAGGAGATGTGGCTGAATGTTCCGGTAGACAAGAGCATCCATGATGCGAAAACATATTGGCAGGTGCTCGTGAAGCTTAGGGCTTGC
>JBGSMY010000246.1:0-2372 GCA_041739975.1 Pirellulaceae bacterium | reverse complement strand
TTTTGCCTTGGAGTTGTTGAAATCCCTTCATTTGGGTTCGATGTCCGAGGACTTATTGAAGTCAAACGTACGGAGTTCAACACGCGTGATCTACACCAACATGGTCACGTTGTGGTTATTCGAGTTGGCATTTTTTTGGTCGTTATCCGGAGCTGTGTTTTCTCAAACATCGGACTTGCCGTTTACGCTGCAAGAATTAATCGATGAATTAAATGCTGTGCGTGCTCGGTTCGATCGGTGTTACTTCGAATCCTACATTGAGCCCCAACATGACGCATTCGCGGCAGAAAACGGTTGGCGAAATTCCCCCGTTTTGGAATGGCGAAAAATTGGTCGAGATGGAGAGAAACGTTACTCGTGGCGCAAAACAAAATCTGCTCCTGACGCCAAAATCAAACATGCGAACCAATTGATGGTCTCAGTTTGGGATCGTAAGGCATGCCGGATACTCAAAGACAAAGAATTACTCATTCAAAATGAGAAGTCTTGGTCATGTGAAGCGAATGTGGTGTTTTACACTCTCGGATGGCCGGAAGATGAGAGTCGCGTGGACCCAGAAAGGGTGTTCATTCCCCGTGCTTTTAATGATCCAGAAGGAAAATGGGAAATTTCGTCCGACACTGTCGATACAAAACCTTGTTTTTTGGTGTCGTCACCTGTTCGCAAAATGCAATTTTGGTTCGATAAACAAACTAAAATGCCGCGCAAATACAAGTTCGAACGCAGCCCATTTTGGCCAAATAACAAGACCATCGAATTCTTGGACTACATAGAAATCGATTCCGACGGCACTCAATTCTTTCAAAAGATCATTACGACCGCGGATTTATTTTCTGGTGACGGTGAATTTCAAGGTACAGCCAAGATTCAAATTGATGTAACAAATTGTTCATTGAATCCAGCACCGGAACTTTTTGTATTGGAACCCGAGCCTGGTCAACTCATCATCGAGGCGGGAAAATCGACGGCCGAATCTTTCATTTACTATCCGAATTCCACTGAGTTTTTTGAGAAAAGCGTTGCGGCGGCAATTTCGCAGACTACGTCGAGATCGTTTCGCAACGAGACATTTTTCGCTTGGTTGCTAATGGCATTAGCTTTCCTGACAACGGTTGTTGTTGGTTGGATATCGATTCAACGGTTTACCCATCGCTCTACTAGATTGGCAGGGCGTGTGAATGACAATATCTAGGCGCGCGATGGTTGGAATGCTAGGCGTCGGTGGTCTCACCGGATTAGTAGCCCTCATGCGTAGCGTTGGGCGATCGACGTTTGTGGTGCGAGCCACGCCAGGAAAAATTCAATATCATCCGGTCCCTGAACTGGCGAAGAAATATTCGTCTGAAATTGTTCGTTCGTTATTGGCAGACATGGTTTTCGTGCAGCAAAGTAAAAGGATATCGCCCGACATTCATGTTCACTTGATTAAGTTGATTCCGATGGCCGGATTTCTTTTCCCGCTCGATTCAGAGCAAGTTCGATTACTTAAAGACTCGTTGGATTTCCTATTGAATCAGCAACGATTTGAGCTGAACCTGACGGATAGGCTGTTTCTGAGAACGCCATACGGTGTCGCTTACCGGACAGTACCTCAGGCTCGTCCTATGGAGTATTTCAATATCGTTTTTGGAATGTCACATCGAGACGCGGTCCTTGAGTCGCTCGTTGAAATCGGTCTTCCGTTGTCAACAACGCTTACTTTTGCCGATGGTGGCTCAGCGGAAGCATTCGATTTAGTTTCGGACTCGGTCTCCAGATTCTCAATTCCTGAATTCGATCTGGAATGGTCAGCAACGTCGTATTCATATTTGTTGCAACCCCAAAGTTCATGGCGGAATAGGAATGACGACCAATTTGATTTTCCACTTTTAACCCAACATCTTGTCTCCTCGCTTAACCAGGTTGGGCCCTGTTTTGGAGTCCACCGCATTATCGCTTTGGCGCATATCCTGTTTTCGAAAAGTATGGGAAATTGCCCAATGGCCATTAAGTTGGCGTCGGCAATTAGGGAATGGTGCCAAATTCTTGATCGCAATCAACTTGACGATGGGACATGGAACTCAAACTATCTTGCGTCGCCCACGTATGGAAAGTATCCCCAAAGCGGCGAGTCGCCCTTTGACGTGGTTTATAGTGTGACGTGCCATATCCTTGAGTTCCTCAGCTTGACGCCGGATTCATTTTTTCAGAAGGGCCAGAAAGCGAAAATGGCCGATAAAGCGATTGAACGATTGTTGTCCTTCGCTCGCCAACCCGAGTATGGTGGCCTTGATAGGAATATTGCATCAACTTGTCATGGGATACGAGCAATTCACCAGTTGTCACATTTTTAGTGCTCACTAACACTTACGTAACAAGCAATTAACGCATGA